>DASTAL010000297.1:0-7561 GCA_035712685.1 Rudaea sp.
ATCGTGGCAATGTCGATGCCGGCTTCCTTGGCGATGATGCCGAAAACCGTGTCCTGCACAGCACTCATGGAATTCTCCGATATGCGCCGAAGATGGAGGTTGCGTAGCTTAACCTGCGCCGGATTCGGCGTCATCCGCGCCCAACGCCAAAATTCCGCCAACGATGATCGCGCAGCCCACCAGCTGCCAGAATCCGATGCGTTCGCCGAAAACCAGCCACGAGGCGAACATGACCGCGACGAAGACGATGGCGCTGGTCGTGAATGCCGCCGACAGGGTCGACTTGCGCAGGATCGTCATCCAGACGCCGAATGCGCCGATGTAGCAGGCAATAGCGACCCAGGTCCACGGCGTTGCCAGCGTACGCGTGAATGCGGCAAGCGAAAAATCGAAATCCGGGTTGTCCAGTCCCGCGCTTTTCAGCGAGATCTGGCACAGCGTCTCGAAACCCAGCAGCATCAGCCAGGCGATCCAGGCACTGCGGATGACGTGTGCCCGGCTCACGTGGCGGAATCCCGGATCAGCGCAGCGAGTTCCGGGTCCTGCCGGTCCAGCCGCGCGACGCGCTCCACGAGGGCGAAGATCGCATCGACCAAGCGATTTCGGTGCCGGTACCACAGCCAGTTCGCGGACAGGCGGCTGCCGAGGCGACGCTTGAGCGCGTGCAGGCCCTGGCCGCTCTGGTAGACGCCCACGTTGAGCTCGATGCAGCGACGCACGTTCTCGATCCAGGTGTAGAAGTATAAATTGTACTCGCGCGCCACGGCGTAATCCATGCCGAGGAACTTGTCGATCAGGCGCTTGCCGTCGTGCAGCACCAGGTTGAACGCGACGAGTTGCTCGCCCAGCCAGTACGTCGCACAACGTGCGCGCCCGCCCATTTCGCGCAGCACGCCGCGGAAATAGGCGGGCGTGAGCTCCTCGAAGCTGAACTGCGCGTTCGCGTGCGTGGACTTGTACAGGCGCATGATTTTGTCCTCGATGCCATCGATGCTGTCACGCCATTGCGTGCGCAATCCGGAAGCATCCTTCAGCTTGCGCCGGATATCCTTGCGCGTTGCCTTGCTCAATGTGGCGAGGTAGTCGTCGACGGACGCAAAATGCATGTCGATGAATGCCGTCGGCAAGCCCGGCTGGCGGCGCAGGCCGTGCGCCTTCGCCACCATTGCCCAGAGTGCATCCTGCGCGGCGCTGGCGTCCTTGACCGCGATCATGCGCACGCGGTTTTCCTGCGCGAAAGTCTCGGCCTGCGCGAGGATTTCGCCGAGCAGCTGCCGCTGCTCGTCCATTGTCGTGCCGGGCGCGAAGCCGAGATGGCAGACTTCGGAAACCGGCGAGCCGAGTGAGAGCATCTTCTGGCGCAGCAGGCGCGGGAAATGCCGCGTCAGCCGGTCCGCCAGACGCTTGAGTGCACCGCTGAGCGTGGTGTCGAGGCGATAGTCGGTAACGAACGCGGGAACCGCGGCGCGCAGCAATCCGTCGGCGTCGCGCACGCCGAAATACAACCAGGAAAAATCCGCCAGGCCGGAGTACTCCACCGCATGGTAGTAGCTCCAGTCTTCCAGTTCATCCGGAAACAGAGCGTTCCACTCCTCGCGGCCGAAGGCCTCGATGGAAGGCGCAATGACGACGTGCATCAATCGGCGACGGCCACGGCCGGCGTGTGCTCGGGCATGGTCACGAAGCGCGTCGCTGCGACCTCGTTGAAGAAGCGCGCCGTGCGCTCGATGACGAGATCGCGCTCCTGGTCCACCGTGATCATGTGGTAGCTGTTTTCCAGCAACACGGTTTCGACCGGACCGCTGACGCCGCGCACGACCGTGCGCACGTTCTTCAGGCTGGCCACGTCGTCGTCCTTGGCGTGAATCACCAGGCACGGCGTGCGCACGTTGTGCAACTGGCGGCGTACGCGCCAGGACAGGCGGTAAAACTCGGCGAGCGACGGCCACGGATTGCCGGGCAGGCCGGCCGCGGCGCTGTCGCCGGACAACATGCTGCCGGCGATGCGCTGGCGGATGCGCTCGTCCTTGATGCCGTAGGGGAAGCATTCGTGGAATTTCTGGTTGCGCCCGAAGCCCAGGCTCACCACTAGCGGCAGCAGGAACGACAGCTTGCCGATCCACGGAATCGTCCAGCCGTCGTAGGCGAAGGTGGTGCCGTACAAGCCCAGGCCATCGACCATTTCCGGTCGATCGGCCGCAAGCTTGAGCGCGAGCAGGGCGCCCATCGACAGGCCGGCCACGAACAGGCGGTCGACCTCGCCGCGCAATTTCTCGGCGGCGGCAACCACGCTGCGATACCAGTCGCTGCGACCGGTGGCGAGCAGGTCGGCCTCATCACCGCAATGCCCCGCCAGCTGCATGCCGTAGACGGTAAATCCTTTGCGATTCAGGCCCTTGCCGATGAAGCGCATCTCGGTCGGCGTGCCGGTAAGGCCGTGGATCAGCAGCACGCCATTGCGGCCGCCCGGCATGTGGAATTCGACGTTCTTGATCATGTACTGCCCCGTAACCCTGTCCTGCAATTATCCGACTGATCGGTTTACGAATACCTTAAATGCCGGGCCAACAGGCCAGGGCCACGCCGCACGCCACCGCTCCGGTCGCCAGCCAGCGGCGCAGGGAGACGCGCTCGCCGAGGATGAAGCGGCTCGCGACCACAACGCCGCAGTACGACAACGCCATGAACGGGAACGCGATGCTCAGCCGCGTCATGCTCAGCGCCGCGAACCACAGCGTGATCTCGACCACGTAAACCAGGATGCCGGCGACGATCCACGGCGACACCAGCAAACCGCCGAAGAATCCGCGCAGGCCGCCCGCGGGCGCCGGCGTGGATTCGTGGCCGACGCCGAGCTTGAAGCAGACCTGGCCGCCGACATCGCACAGCACGGTGCCGAGCAACAGCGCCAGGATCAGCATCGCGCGGACTTCTCGATCGTCACCAGCAGTTCCTTGTTCGTCGCCTCGTTGCGCGCCAGCATCCCCGCATCGGCGCGGCGTTGCGGCTGGTCCGAGCGCGATTCCCAGCGCTTGAACCAGTTCGTGTGCGCGATCGGGGAAAACTCGCCGCAGATGTCCGCGCCGATGATGCGCTTGCTCGCACCGACGGCATCGATGATTCGCAGCAATGCCGACAGCGGCATGCGGCCCTGGTCCCAGTTCGTCAGCGCCTCGCGCTCGTCCAGCACGTCCTTGTCGATGCTCAGCCACACCGCATCGGTCGTAACCAATGAAATTATAGCATCCAGCGCCGTTTCAAGGCCCGTTCCACGGTCCGCATCGACGAGGTTTTGCCAGTGGATGCGGCCATTTTCCCAATGCCGGCCGGGGCCGTCGGCCACACGCCGCCAGACCCGCGTTGGCTCATGCTCCCACGGGAAAAGCACGATGCGCCCGGCGGCCAGCGCCGGCAGGTTGCCGCCCTTGAGGTCCGGCCGCACCAGATCGTCGCTGCACGGACCCAGCGTCACGACGCGTCCGACCCGCGGCAGGCGCAGTGCGCGGTTCACCCACGATCCGCAATGCCAGCGCGGCGCCAGCCGCACCCAATCGGGATGATTATCGATATGAACGACGGTGAAGGGTTCGCGGGCGCGTTCCATCAGCACGGCGGCAAGGTGATGGAAATCGCCGGAGCCGAGCAGGTGCAGGGTAGGGCCGTCCGGCGCCTGCGCGGCGATCCGTTCGCGCGCGAGCCGCACCGTGCGGTCGCGGCTCCACAGGCGCAACGCGGGCGCAAGGTCGCGCAGGTCGATGGTGGAAACCGAGTCCCAGGGCGCGACGCTGCGCAGCGATGCTTGCGCCGCGACGGATCCGTCCAGATCGAGGATTTGCAGATGCATCCGCGAATGCTACCGCAGCCGCAGATGAATCCACGTGAACCGTTGTTCCGCACCCGCTGGCGTGATGTGCGTTTCGCGGCGCGAATCGAGCGGCTCGAAATCGTCGCCGAACTGCGCGTGCAGGGTCGCCGCATCGTAGCGCGCGACGTCGAGGCCGCTGCAGCGCGCGGGACCATCGAGCGCAAACGTCGCGACGACGACATGTGCCCGCGGTTTCAGGCTGCGGCGCATGGCCGCCATGTATCTCTCGCGGTCGGCCGGATCGGTCAGGAAGTGGAACACCGCGCGGTCGTGCCAAAGGGCGTAGCGCTGCGGCGGTTCGAACTCGCGCACGTCGGCTTCTATCCATTGGACCTTGGTGGCGTTTGCGCCGAGGCGGGCGCGCGAGTTCGCCAGCGCCGCGGCGGAAACATCCAGTACCGAGAGTGCGCTGCGACCTTGCGCGAGCAGGCAATCCACGAGTACCGAGGCGCCCCCGCCGATATCGATGATCGGCGCATCGACAGGCAGGTCCGCCGCCGCGATCAGTTCCAATGAAATTTTCGGCTGCGCCTGGTACCAGCTCACCGCGTCGACCGCCCGGGTCGTGTAGACGCGATTCCAGTGGTCTTGCGTTTCGGTGTTCATGGCGCTGGATGATAGTCCAACCACCAGCGCCACCGATCCCTTACAACTGCGACAGGTTAAACGTCACCGGTACGCTGGCCCACGCACTGTGCGCAACGCCATTTCTCGTGGCCGGATGGAAGCGCCACTTGGCCACGGCCTCGCGCGCGGCGCGATCCAGGCTGCGCGAACCGCTGGATTTTTCGATCTCGACGCTTAGCACTGTGCCGTCCGCCCCGACCAGCACACTCAGGATCACGGTGCCTTGTTCGCGGTTGCGCAGCGCCTCGATTGGATAGGCGACTTTTGTGCGGCTGCCGTAGGCAATTGCGCGGGGCGCGGTTTCCTGCGTGGTCGTGTTCGCCGGTGATGTCATTGACGGCGGCGCGATTTCGGTCGTGGCGACCGGCAGGTTCGACGGCGGCGTGGCCACCGCGACTACCGGCGGCGCGACGGGAGCGGCGCGGGGATGCGCCTTGAGCGGTGCCGGCGCGGGCATCACGGGAACGGGCTTGGCTCGCGGCGGCGGAGTGATGACATTAACGATCGGCACGACGTCGGCATGCCGGACGATCTGGATCGCCGCGCCGGGAATCAGCAGCAATACGACGATGAGCAGGTGGATCGATATCGATCCCGACCACGCGCCGACGCGCGGCCAGTTCAAAGCAACGGCATGTGGAACGCGAACAGCCAGTGCGGTCATGACACATCTCCCTGAAGAAGCGCCATGCACCCAGCCTAGCACTGCGAAGGCTGGCATATCTGAAAATTTGGTTAGGGCCTGCGCCGTGTGCCGCGACGTTCATCACGGCCTAGGGGGCCAAGGCGTTCAATATTTCGTAGCAGGCGCCCATCGTGTGGTAGTCGGTCTTGCCCGCAGGACTTTTCTCGTCGCTATATTTGCGGTTGTCGCGCGTGAGGATGCGGTACCAGGCCCCGTGTTCGTGGTCGACGAAGTGCGACCACGAATAGCGCCACAGACGCTCGTACCAGTCCCAATATTTCGATTCGCCCGTGCGTTGTGCCAAAAGTGCCGCAGCGGCCAGCGATTCGGCCTGCACCCAGAAATACTTGTCCTCGTCGCAGACGGAACCGTCCGGCGCGAAACCGTAGCACAGCCCACCATGTTGCTCGTCCCATGCCCGATCCACCGCGGTGTCGAACAGGTGTCGTGCGGTCGGCAACAGCCAGTCGGCTTCGACATGCCGGGCCAGGATCAGCAGCAGCTTGGCCCACTCGGTCTGGTGGCCGGGCTGGAAACCCCAGGGCCGGAACAGGTGCCTGGGGTTGTCACGGTTGTAGTTCCAGTCGATTTCCCAGTGTTCGTCGTAGTGTTCCCAGATGAGTCCGCCGGCTTTCGCGGCCTGGTGGCGCGTCATGTAGTCCGCCAGCGTCAGCGCGCGCTGCAGGTAGCGTTGCTCGCCGCTTGCCTCGAACGCGGCCAGCATGGCTTCGCACATGTGCATGTTCGCATTCTGGCCGCGATAGTTCGTGAAATGCCAAGTCGCATCGGCTTCGTCGCGGTACAGGCCGGCTTTGGCATCCCAGAAATGTTTTTCGAGCAGGTTCCAGGTTTCGTCCATCCACGGCCCGGCTTCGTCGATGCCTGCCATGCGCGCATGCGCGTAGCCGAGCAGCACGAAGGCCACGCCGTAGCAGTGGTTGGTGGTGTCCTCGGGTTCACCCTCGCGCAGCGTCCAGGCGTAGCCTCCGGTCGCAGGGTTGCGATGCGCGTCGCGCACGTAGGCGACGCAGTGGCGCGCCGCCTCGAGGTAGGCATTGAGGGAATCGGGCGCATCGCCGAAGTGGCGCGCGGCCATCGCGTAGTCGAAGACGAAGCGCGTGCTGCTGACCAGATGCCGGTGCGAGCGATCGTAGATGGTGCCGTCGTCCTTGAAGTAGTGGAAACAGCCGCCGGCCGGATCGAGGCAACGCGGATGATAGAACGCCATCGTGTCGCGGATGTGCCGGCGCAGGAATTCTCTTGAACGAAAATCGGGAAAGTCGTTCATGCGCGCTGTCCCAGGAATGCATTCACCTCGGCGCGCGTCGGCATCGCCGCGAAGGAACCGGCGCGGGTGGCGGCCAGCGCGCCGCAGGCGGTCGCAAAACGCAGCAGGGATTCGAGCCGGGCGGGATCGGCGGCGAATGCCGGCAATCCGGCCGGCCCGATGTCCGCTTCGGCGAACCGGAGCAGGCATCCGCCCACGAAGGCGTCGCCGGCGCCGGTGGTGTCCACCGCGCGCACCGAAAAAGTGCCGTGCTCGCCGCGCGCCGGCGGCGTGAACCAGCGCAGCGTGTTCGCGCCGTCGGTGACGAGCAGGAGCTTGGTTTCGCCGCGCCACAGTTGCGACACGGCGGATTCCTCGCTGCCGGCGAAGTCCGCGAGGAAGGCCAGTTCCTCGGCGCTCAACTTGATGAAATCGGCCAGCGCGAGTGCGCGCCAGATGGTCGGCGCCGGGTTCTCGCCGCGTGGCCACAGGGCCGGCCGCAGGTTCATGTCGAAGCTGACGAGTGCGCCGGCGTCGCGCGCGCGGCGCATGCCATGCAAGGTGGTTTCCGCGATTGCGCTTTCGGTCATGCTGCACGAGCCGGCGTGGAAGGTGTTGCCGGGCGCGAAAATTTCAGGCGCGAAGTCCTGATCGCGGAACAGCAGGTCGGCGGAAGGCGGGCGATAAAAACTGAAGGCGCGCTCGCCGTTCGCCGAGTGCGAGACAAAGGCCAGCGCGGTGTTGGCCGCATCGGTGCGGCGCGCGCTTGTCGTGTTCACGCCGGCATCCGTCAACTGGCGCAACAGCAGGTCGCCGAACATGTCCTGTCCGAGCATGCCGGCGAAGGCGGCTTGGCCGCCGAGGCGTGCGATCGCCACGGACACATTGGCCGGCGCGCCGCCGGCGTGCGCGGTGAACGTCGGTGCGCGGTCCGCGGGCGTGCCGTGGAAATCGATCAGGGCCTCGCCGAAACAGTGGACGGTGTTCATGCCACGCGCGAACCCTTGAGACCGTAGAAGACGATGTACAGATAGCAAAGCAGCGGCAGCACGAAGGCCGGCTGCACGCCGAAGCGGTCGGCCAGCGCGCCCTGCGCGAACGGAATCACCGCGCCGCC
>DASTAL010000298.1:0-2798 GCA_035712685.1 Rudaea sp.
AGCCGAGCACCGCACCCAATCCCGCGCGCCGCGAAACCGACACGGCGATCACCGCGGCGGCGAGGAACATCACGGCGTATTGCAGGAAGTGCGGAGTTTCCACGGCGGCGTCCGTTGGCGTCGCGCCCAGTATAGACGAGCGCGCCGGGCCGCCGGCATGCCATCTCAATGGGTGAGATCGCGCCTTGCGAGGATGCGCCCATCGCAACGACGGAGCCAAGTCATGTCGACGTTATCGAATCCGGCCAGATGCGCAAGCGCGCTCGAAGATGTTCTATGGGTGTGGCTGGTGGTCGGTGCTTTGGCGTGCCTGGTCTTCCCGACGCTGCGCGCGCATGACGCGCTGTTCGGCTGGATGCCATTCTGGCTGGTCGTCGCGCCGCTCATCGATTTGATGTATCTGCGCCGGCACGGGCTGGCGGCGACGGCGCGTGCTGCCGTTATCGATAACATTCTCGTCAGGCGCATGCGCCGACGCCGACCGCGCCAGGCGCGACGGCTGCGCCGCGATCAGTCCTTGATGCCGAGGCGCTTTTTCTC
This sequence comes from Rudaea sp., assembly GCA_035712685.1. Taxonomy (GTDB): domain Bacteria; phylum Pseudomonadota; class Gammaproteobacteria; order Xanthomonadales; family Rhodanobacteraceae; genus Rudaea. The sequence goes on from DASTAL010000298.1 coordinate 541, forward strand.
CATGCGGCGCAGGAATTCGGACATGATGCGCCGATACAAATCCTCGCCCAGGTAGGCGTCCTCGACGCCGGCGTCGATCGAAGGATTGTCGTTGACTTCGATCACCACATTGCGGTTGCCGACCTGCTTGAGATCCACGCCATAAAGGCCGTCGCCGATCGGCGCAGTGGCTTTCAGCGCGAGTTTGACGATTTCCGCCGGCGCGCTGCGCACGGGCAGGGTCTTGAAGCCGCCGGATTTTTGCGCTGCGTTGGCGCCGTGGTTGTAGATCTGCCAGTGCCCGCGCGACATGAAGTACTGGCAGGCGTACAGCGCCTCGCCGTCGAGCACGCCGACGCGCCAGTCGAATTCGGTGAACAGGAATTCCTGCGCCAGCACGAGTGCGGTGTGCTGGAACAGGTCGTCCACGGCGCCTTTGAGTTGCTCGGGCGTTTCCACCTTGACGATGCCGCGCGAAAACGAACCGTCCGGAATCTTCAGCACAATCGGAAAACCGAGCAAATCGGGCAATTCCTCCAGGCGCTTGCCGTCGTCGCGGTAGAGGATTTCGGTTTTCGGCGTCGGCAGCTTGCGCGACCTGAGCAGGTCGTGCAGGTAGATCTTGTTCGTGCACTTGAGGATCGAACCCGGATCGTCGATCACAACCATGCCTTCCTTCTCGGCCTTGTTGGCGAAGCGGTAGGTATGGCTGTCGAGCGCCGTCGTTTCGCGGATGAACAGGCCGTCGTATTCGGCGAGGCTCGAGTAATCGTTCTTGCCGATCGTCTCCACCTCGATGGCGAGTTCGCGACCGGCTTCGGCGAAGAGTTTCAGCGCGCGCTTGTTCGACGGCGGCATCTGCTCGTTCGGATCGGCGAGCATGGCGATGTCGTAGCGGTACTGGCGGCGCGCACGCGGCTTGCGCCAGAGTTTCTTCGAGAACTTGTCCAGCGCGGCGGCGAAGGAATCTTCCTGAGGATCGGCCAGCGTGTGCAGGCTGGCCGGCTTGATCGCGCTGATCTGCCAGACCTTCTCGCGCTCGAATTCCAGGCGCAGGATCGGACACGGGAACGTCTCGAAAACCTGACGGGCGAGGTCCGCGAGCGCGGCGTAGCTCGTTTCGCCGAAATACACGAGCACGCCGAGATCGGTGGTGTCGCGACCGCCCGCGGGCAGGAAGTTGGTCAGCTTCTGGTTGAGATCCTCGATGTCCAGGCCGTACAGCGCGCGCTTGCGCAGATCGTTGATCGTGCGCACCGACGGGATGACCTTGTGCCCGCGCGCCTCGGCGAGCAGCGAGACGTAGTAACCGACGCCGAGGTACTTGTAACTGCGACACAGGTTGATTACCTGCACGCGTTCATCGTCGGTGGCGATCGCTTCCTTGAGGTAATCCTGCGCGGAAACGACGTTGTCGGAAGGGTAGTACGAACCCCAGTCCGTCGCCTTTTCCACCACGATGACGAGCCGGCTCATGCGCGCGCGCCGTCAAAAAATATACTTGTGGACGTACTCGGCGGCTCGGACATGGGCATCGGCGCAAGGCTCGGGGCGGCTAGTTTGCCACAGCCGCAATGCCGCGCAAGCGCGTCGCGGCGCACGTTCAGCATTGCGTCACGCGCCGCGCTGGCCTAGTCTGCGGCGCCATGCCCACCGCTTACCGCATCCGCCGCGCCATGTCCGCCGACCTGCCCGCGCTGGTAGCGCTGGAACGGCGCGCCTTCACCACCGACCACCTGTCGCCGCGTCAGTATCGGCACCATCTGGCCAATCCGGGCGCGCTGGTGCTCGTCGCGGTCGATGCCGGCGGCCTGCTCGGCAAGGCGGTGGTTTTTTTCCGCAAGGGAAGCGACATCGCGCGGCTGTATTCCATCGCCGTGGACGACGTGGCGCGCGGACGCGGCATCGCCAAGGCCCTGTTGCACGCAGTCGAGCGCGGCGCGCTCGCGCGCGGCTGCGTGCGCGTGCGGCTCGAAGTGCGTCAGGACAACCCCGGCGCCATTCATCTGTACGAAAAACTCGGTTACCGCCGCTTTGGCGCCATCGACGGTTTCTACGAGGATGGCGCGGATGCGTGGCGGTACGAGAAAATCCTCCGCGCATGACGTGTTCGGATTGTTGTACTGGAGCGTTTAACGACATCATGAAAACACCAATCGTCATTTTCGCCGTCATCGCACAGGTCGCGACTTCCGTATTCGCCGCGACGAAAGAGGCGCCTTCGCGGCCGGCCGGGAAGCAATGCCAGTGGGAAAAGGTTGCCGATGCCACGCTCGGGC
>DASTAL010000299.1:0-5544 GCA_035712685.1 Rudaea sp.
CACGGTCGCGTCCGACCGCAACCGGCGCGTGCGTGGCGTGACGGATCAGGCAGGCCTCGTCGCCGGCCAATTGCGGGGTCGTTTGCGCATCGAGCAGCCTGGGCTCGCGCACGGATCCGCCGTGACCGCGGCTGACGACGCCGGGCTTTAGTCCGCGCGCGCGCAGCGCCTCGACCAGCGCAATCGTCAACGGCGTCTTGCCGGTACCGCCGACGGTGATATTGCCGACGACGACAACGGGCACTGGCAGGCGCAAGCGCGGCAAGAGCCCCGCCTCATACAGGCGACGGCGCAAGCCGCCGAGCATACCGAACAACAACGACAACGCGCGCAAGCCCAGCGACGGCGCGCACCCGCCGTACCAGATTGCCTGCAATGTGCGCTCGTCGAACATCAGCAGCAGTCGCGCTCTTCCTGTTTCGGAGGACAGGGTATCGAGCCGTATGAGCAGAACACGCAGCAGTCGCCTGGCTGGGGCTTCAGCAGCGCGCCGCAACCGGCGCATGCGTGGAAATGAATGCACGCATTCGTTGGCATGGTCTCGGTCGAACGCTGCCCGCAATGCGGACAGGTCAGTACGGATTCGAGCAGCACCTTCGCCATCTTCGCTCAGCCGCCGTTGTCGCGAAACTGGATCCTGTGCAGCATCGCGTATTGACCATTGCGCGCCAGCAATTCCGCATGCGTGCCGATCTCGACGATGCGGCCGCCGTCGAGCACGGCGATGCGATCGGCATGCTCGATCGTCGACAACCGATGCGCGATCACGATGACGGTGCGTTGGCGCAGCAGGCGCTTGAGCGCGTCCTGGATCAACGCCTCGCTCTCGCTGTCGAGAGCGCTGGTGGCCTCGTCCAGGATCAGGATCGGCGCGTCCTTGAGGATCGCGCGCGCGATCGCGATGCGCTGGCGCTGACCGCCCGACAGCAGCGCCCCGCCCTCGCCCACGCGGCTGTCGAGGCCGTTCGGCAATGCATCGATGAAGTCCAGCGCGTTCGCGGCGCGCGCCGCCTCGACGACGGCTTCGCGCGACGCGCCGCCGAGCGCACCGTAGGCGATGTTGCGCGCAACGGTGTCGTCGAAGATGACGACCTGCTGGCCAACCCAGGCGATCTGCGCGCGCAGGTTGTCCAGCGCGTAATCCGCCAATGGCCTGCCATCGAGCAGGATCTGCCCGGCGCTGGCATCGTGGAAGCGCGGAATCAGGCTCGCCAAGGTAGATTTGCCGCTGCCGGAGCGCCCGACGAGGGCGGTGACGCTTCCCGCCGCGCAATCCAGGTCGATGCCATGCAACGCCGGCACGCCGGCGCCGGGGTAGATGAATTCCACGCCACGCAACGCCAATATGCCGCGCGCGTGTTCGACGCGTAGCGTGCCGCTGTCGCGCTCGTCGTCCGCGTCGAGGACCTTGAAGATGTCCTGCGCCGCGACCACGCCGCGCTGCATGTTCGATTGCACCGTGGTCAGGCGCTTGAGCGATGGCAGCATGACCAGCATCGCCGTGATCAGCGACATGAACGTGCCCGGACTCATCTCGCGCAGGATCGCACCGGGCCGCGTGGCGAGGAAGACCACCAGCGCCAGCGCGAAGGCGGCGACGAACTGCACCACCGCATTGGCCAGCGAATTGGTCGAGGCGATCTTGAGGTTCAGGCGCCGGATCGCGTCGTTGACCGCGGCGAAGCGGCGCTGTTCGTAGTCGCGTCCGCCGTACACCCGCACCTCGCGCTGGCCGCTGACGACCTCGTCGACCATGCCGGTGATCGAACCGACCGAATCCTGGATGCGGTGACTGATGCGGCGGTAGCGCTTGCCCACGTACCACACGATCAGCGCGACCGGCGGCGCGAGCACGAACAGGGCCAAGGTCAGGCGCGCGCTGTTGAAGAGCATCACACTGACCTGGCCGACGATCATCAGGCCGTCGAGCACGAGGATCTTCAATCCGTCCGTGCTCGCGTTGGCGACCTGCTCCACGGTGAAGGTCATGCGCGAGATCTGTGTGCTCGACGGCTCGCGCTGGAAAAACGCCGCTGGCAGGGTCAGGTACTTGCGGAAGACCTGTTCGCGCAGCGTCTGGATCACGCCACGCGCGATCTTCGCCATGTTGTAGCCCGCCGTGTACGTCGCCATGCCGCGCACGAGGAACAGACCGACGATGAAGATCGGCATCCAGAAGATCGTCGCCTTGTCCTTGTGCACGAACAGGTCGTCGAGCATGGGCTTGATGATCAGGGTGAACACCGACCCGCAGGCGGCGTCGAACACCATGCCGATCATCGCGAGCACGGCGATCGGCCAGTAGTGCGCCGAATAGCGCAGCAGCCGCCGCCAGGTCGCCCAGGGCGATGCCGAATCGTGCGCGGCGGCGCTCACTGCTTGCCCGTATCCTTGCTGCGCACGGTGGCGATGGACATGTGCGTGAAGCCGAGTTGGCCGAGCGCGTCCATCGCGGTGACTACGGCCTGGTGCGGCGTCATCGCGTCCGCGCGCAGGATCACCGGCTGGTCGCGGCTGTCGCCGGCGATGTGCTCGATCGCCTGCTTGAGCGTGGCGACGTCGGGATTGAGTACCTCGTTGTTGTCGACGTAGAAGCGGCTGTCCGCGCCGATCATCACGATCAACGGATTCTTCGGCGCCTCTTCGAGTTTTTCCGATGCCTGCGGCAGGGTCACCTTCAACGCCGAGTGCTGCACGAAGGTCGTGGTCATCACGAAAAACATCAGCAGCGTGAGCATGACGTCGATCAGCGAGATCACGTTGATCTCGAAATCGTCCTGCCGCTGTGCGCCCAGGCGCATGTCAGTGTCCCGCGCGCGGCGCGCGCGCTGCCGACGCCGCCGGAACTTGCGGCTCCGCATGCGCGGACAATTCGTCGATCAACTGGATGGTCTGCTCTTCCATGTCGACCACGTAGTCGGCGACGCGGCCGCGGAAATAGCGGTGGAAGAAATACGCCGGGATCGCCACGCACAGACCCGTGGCCGTGCATACCAGCGCCTGGCCGATGCCGCCGGCCATCTTCAGCGGATCGCCCACGCCCGAGACCATGACCGCGAAGAACATCTCGATTAGACCAAACACGGTGCCGAGCAGGCCGAGCAGCGGCGAGATCAGGGCGATGGTGCCGAGCGTGTTGAGGAAGCGTTCGAGCCGGTGCACGACATGGCGGCCGGTATCCTCGACGCGCTCCTTGATAATCTCGCGCGAACGGTTGCGCACCGACAACGCCGCGGCGAGGATCTCGCCCAGCGGCGAATTCACACGCAGGGTTTCGATGTGGCCAGGATCGAGCTTGCGCGTGCGCGCCCAGGCCAGCACCTGCTCGCCGAGTTCCGGCGGCACCACGGTCTTGCGCCGCAACGACCAGAAACGTTCCAGGATTATGGCCAGCGCCACCGCCGAACACAGCAGGATCGGCACCATCGCCCAGCCGCCGGCAATCAGGATTTCAAGCACGCGCGAGACTCCGTCAAGGAACCGCGGCAATCATAGCAGCGGCCGGAGGATTTGCGCTGCGGCGGACGCCTTTGCGCGGTTGACGCGGCAGAGTAAGCTAGTGTGCGGTATCGCGGTCGATGCGCCGCCGTCGCGGTCCAAGATTCAAGGCGCAGCTATCGGAATGCGGTGACATATGAATCGCTTCATCTTGCTCGCGTTACTGGCCTTGGCGCCAATCAACAACGCTCCTGCAGCCGGCGTCGTGCATATCGCCAACGGCGATTGCGCCGGCCTGTCCGCCTCTGCTTCGGCCAAACCAGGCCAGGAACCGGCGCTGATCGTGCTGGCGCGAAACGGCACTTACGGATACTGCCCGCTCACCGTCAACGGCAATATCGCCATCGACGGAGCCGGTGCGTCCATGATATTGGGACCTTCACCGGGTGGCGCCGAAATTACGATAGCGCCCACCGCGACGGCAACTATCCGCAATCTGAATTTCGGCGGCCAACCCGAAGTCAGTTCGACCAAGTCCGCCAATTTGGATGCGGTAGGTGGCCCGCACCCAGGCTTCTTTGTCGTTTACGGCCCCGCCATCGACAACAAAGGCACCTTGGTACTCGATTCCGTGAGCATTGCCAACGCGGGATTTGGCATTTCACTGGAAGGAGGCGGGGGACTGATCGTCAATAGTGGAAACCTGATCTTGCGCAATGCGTCTCTGGCTGGCGTTTCCAGTGTGCTACAGGATTTTCTTTCCGGCAATGTTCACATTTCGCAATCGACGATTCAAATCGAAGAGCAAAATGCCGGCGCTGTATTCGGCTACGGCGTCATCAGTGTCGCCAACAGCATAGTCATGAATTCTGGCGGTGTGATTTGCGATAACACGGGCGGCCCGGGTGCGGCACCGAAATTCATTTCGCTGGGCGGTAATTTGCTGAGCGACAATAGTTGCGGAGCCACCGCGCAAAACGATCGAGTTGTTGCCGACGCGCGTTTCCTCGACCTCAGTAAACACGGCGGCACAGTTGCAACGCTTGCGCTGAGTTCTGACAGTCCCGCCATCGCCAACGGCCTCGCCGCCAACTGCGAGGCTACCGACGCGCGCGGCGCGGCGCGCGGGACCGCGAGTTGTGATTCCGGCGCCTACGAGTTCGGCGGCGGCGCGGGCAATCTTGCTGCCGCGGGCGGCAGCGGCGTTTACTACCAATCCGGCGCCAATAACGGTCATTATGTGACCGTACAGCGTCTGGGCGCCGACTACGTGCTGGTCATGTGGAGCACGTTCGATCAAAAGGGCACTCCGGCATGGCTTTACGGCGTCGGCACGCTCAGCGGCACCACTATCACCGTCCCGCAGGTTGCGGAAAACCTCGGCGGTATCCTGCACGCAGGCGGTTCGGTGACCGGTGCAACGCCTACCTTCTGGGGAAGCATGACCTTGAATCTGGCAAGTTGCCATGCCGCGCAGCTGGATTACAAATCGTCGCTGCCACTGTTCGGTTCCGGCTCGATAAACCTGCAGCGTCTGGTGTTCATCGACGGACTGGATTGCTCGCAATAAGCCGCTCCCGCAATCCACTGCGCCGCATTACCGGCTGTGCCACGGCGGTGCGCAGGGAATCAGCACTTGACCACAGCGTCGCCCCCGCGCGGGCGCGCGAGACGGCGGTGTAGACGAGTTCGCGGCTAAGGATGCGATGCTGTGCGTCGGGCGGCAGTAACACGGCGACGTGCTCGTATTCCGAACCCTGGCTGCGGTGGATGGTGATGGCCCAGGCAGTCTCGTGCGCCGGTAGCGCCCGCGGCGAGAAACTGCACGGACCGCTTGCGTCGCCCGCATCGAACCATACCCGCAGGCCATCGCCACGATCCAGTGCGATGCCGACGTCGCCGTTGAACAGGCCGCGCGCGTAATCGTTGCGGGTGACGATGACGGGCCGGCCGTGGTACCAGACGGCCCCGGCATCGAACCCGAAACGCTCGGCGAGCCGTCGCGTCACCCGTGCATTGACGCCTTCCGCGCCGTACGGCCCGTCGCGCAGCGCGCACAGGATTTGTGCCTCGCGCAGGACACGCAGCGCATCGGCGGGTTCGATG
>DASTAL010000300.1:0-4672 GCA_035712685.1 Rudaea sp.
GGTCAGCGCCACCGCCGACTCGCACGAGGTACGCGACGTGGTCGAGGTGACGATCCGCGAATCGCGCGAGAAGACCGTGACCTTGCTGTTCGATCCGGAACACAATCTCGAAGACCGGATACTGAATGAGCAGTTTGCGTATTGAGGGAAGGATTTTCGCTGCACGCCACGAATCGATCTGGGGAGATACGATGCAGAAGTTCATCCGAGGTCGAGTCCGGCTGGGCGTTGCGATTGCGCTTGCCTGCGGCACCACCGCGGCCGCGGAAGTCGATCCGGCGCTGCTTGCAAAGGCGCAGCGAGTCGGCAGCGCGGATACGCTGATCGTTCTTGATGCCGCCGTGCCGACTGCGCTGTTGCGTCATGACGGCGACTACCTCGCGCGGCGCCGCAATCTCGTTGACACCCTGCGTGCCACCGCCGATGTATCGCAGGAATCGTTGCGACGCTGGCTGGACGACAACGGGGTGGCCTATCGCAGCTTCTGGATCGTCAACATGATCCAGGCCGAGCTGACGTCGGCGCAGATCGGCGACCTGGCCGCGCGCAACGACGTGGCGCGGCTTGTCGGCAACCAACCGCAGCCTTTGCGCCTGCCCGCGCCGCCTGAGGCTCCGATGCAGCCCGATGTGGTCGAAGCGGTGGAGTGGGGCGTGAACAAGATCAACGCGCCGCAGGTGTGGGCGCTGGGCATCACCGGCCAGGGCGTGACCGCCGCCGGCCAGGACACCGGCATCCGCTGGACTCACAACGCGCTCAAGCCGCATTACCGCGGCTGGAATGGCTCGACCGCGAATCACAACTACAACTGGCACGACGCGATCCACGATTCCACCAGCAATCCCTGCGGCAACGATTCCCTCGTTCCCTGCGACGATGACGGTCACGGCTCGCATACGGTCGGCACCATGGTGGGCGACGATGGCGCCGGCAATCAGGTTGGCGTCGCGCCGGGCGCGAAATGGATCGGCTGCCGCAACATGGACGCGGGCAACGGTACTCCAGCCCGCTACAACGAATGCGCGCAATGGCTGCTGGCGCCTTCCGATCTGGCCGGCAACAATCCCGATCCGGCCAAGGCGCCGGATATCGTCAGCAATTCCTGGGGCTGCCCGGCCTCCGAAGGCTGCACGGCGGGGAACGAGGTCAAGACGGCGATTGACAACCTGGTCGCCGGCGGCATCCTGTTTGTCGCCGCGGCCGGGAACGACGGTTCGTCGTGCAACACGATTTTCGACCAGCCGGCGACGTTGGATAGTGCCTTCACGATTGGTTCGACGACCAGCAGCGACACGATGTCCAGCTTTTCAAGTCGCGGCCCGGTCACGGGCGCGAATCGTGTGAAACCCGATGTGGTTGCGCCGGGTTCGAATGTACGCTCGGTATACAACACCAGTGACACGTCGTATGCCTCCCTGAGCGGCACCAGCATGGCCACGCCGCACGTGGCTGGTGCGGCGGCACTGGTCATGGCGGTGAATCCTGCATTGAAGGGCGATCCGGAGCGCGTGATGGACATCCTGCGCCAGACCGCGGTCCCGATCAGCAGTGCGCAAGTGTGCGGCGCCATCCCGGCGACGACGTTCCCGAATCCCGTGCAAGGTTATGGCCGCATCGATGCCCTTGCCGCCGTGATCCTGGCCGACACGATCTTCAAGAACGGGTTCGAGTGATCCGTCGCGCGACGACAATGGCGCTACACTGCACAGATGAGCGAGACGGTTGACCAGAACGCGGACAAGCTCGTCGTCGCGATTTCCTCGCGCGCGCTGTTCGATCTGGGCGAAAGCCACGAATTGTTCGAACGCGAGGGCCTGGACGCCTACCGCGAGTTCCAGATGGCGCGCGAAAACGAATTGCTCGCGCCCGGGATCGCGTTTCCGCTGGTGCGCAAGCTGCTGCGCCTGAACGCAGGCACGTCCGAGCCGCGCGTGGAGGTCATCCTGCTGTCGCGCAACTCCGCCGATACCGGGCTGCGCATCTTCAACTCGATCGAGCATTACGGTCTGCAAATCGCACGCGCGGTGTTCACCGGTGGCGCATCCACCTCACCGTATGTGAACTCCTTCGGCGCGCAGTTGTTCCTGTCGGCCAATCCCGAGAGCGTCGCCGCCGCGCTCGCTGCGGGCATTGCCGCGGCGACGATCCTGCCGTCCAAGGCGCCGGCGACGGCATCCGACCAGTTGCGCATCGCATTCGACGGCGATGCGGTCATCTTCGGCGACGAGTCCGAACGCGTCTCGCAGGAGCAGGGCATTGAAGCCTTCCATCGCAACGAGGTGGAAAACGCGGACAAGCCGCTGTCCGGCGGCCCGTTCCGTGGGTTCCTCGCCGCACTGCATCGCCTGCAGGCCGCGTTCCCGGCGGGTGAAGACTCGCCGATCCGCACCGCGCTCGTCACCGCGCGTTCGGCGCCTGCGCACAAGCGCGTGATCCTGACCCTGCGCAGTTGGGGCGTGCGCCTGGACGAGGCGCTGTTCCTCGGCGGCCGCGACAAGGGTCCGTTCCTGCAGACCTTCGGGGCCGACATTTTCTTCGACGATTCGCACGCCAACGTCGAATCCGCGCGCCGGCACGTGGCGACGGGCCATGTGCCGCACGGCGTACGCAATTCCGGCAAGATCGGCGCATGAACATCGAGGACTTCATCGACGTGCGCGAAACCGAAGACGCCCCGGCGGCGCTGGAGTCTTTGTTCCGGCGCAAATACCAGCGCGCGTTGCCGCAATTTCCGCATCATGTGGCTGCATACCATCGCGATCAGGGCGGCGCGGTCCCGCTGTGCTACGTACACTTCACCGATTGCGGCGACATCCTGCTCGGCGGCGGCGCGTGCGTGGACAACCGCATGCTGCGGCGAATGACGGACGACCAGCGTGCGGCGGTGCATGCGGCCGGTGGCATGTACCATCATGTGCTGGCGTGGTCGGTACGACACTTTGCGCCGCGTATTGATGCGATCTTCGGCTACTGCGGCGACGCGTTGGCCGAGCGCGTGGATCGTGCCGTCGGTTTTCAGCCGACCGCGCACGAACGTCTGCTCGTGTACTGGACGCGCGACGTGGATGCGCGTCGACGCGGGCACATGATCGAAAAAGCCAACGCGTTCGTGCCGTTCTGAAAGGGGAAAACGATGCCGCTTCCCGCAAAACCCGATTTCCTGCTGATTTCCGCCATCGACGATCCGCAACCGATCGTCGGCGAGTTGTTCCAGCGCAAGTTCGGCCACCCGATTCCGGACTGGAAGCACGACATCGTCGCTTTCGTGCGTCGCGCCGACGGACTGCTGGCACCGATGTCGTACGCGAAATTCATGCCGTTCGGCAGCGTGATGCTGGTCGGTGGCTGCGCAACCGACGGACGCGCGTTTGCGCATCTGGACGACGCACAAAGAACCGCGTTGACGGCGAGCGGCGGGGCAATGGCGCAACTGCTGCGCTACGGCTTCGCGCGCTTTGCGGATTCCTGCGACGCGTATTTCGGCTATTGCGGCGACGCGCGTGCCTGGGAAGTCGATCTTTCCGCCGGCTTCGAGCCGACCGGGCACGACAAGTTGCTCGTGCACTGGCACAAGCCGATCAACGATCAGCTCAAGCGCGGACTCGTCGCGATGGCGCAGGCGCTGGGAGCGTTCTAGCGCGCGGCCTGCTCGAGGATCGCGCGCAGCGCCTGCGGCGATTTCCAGTGCCAGCCGCAGATGTAACGCGGCAGGTTCCAGCGGTCGCTGGATTCGTCAACGGGTACCGCGCCATCGCCGAACGCCGCACGCATGCCGTGCCCGGATACGTGGTGCGGAAAATAATCGGTTCGCAAATAGTCGTTGACGTGGCTGTATGGATAGCAGAACAGCGACGTGCGCGCCGGTGCGATGACGGCGTCGATCGCACGGGCGGCATCGGCGATTTCGGCATCCGCACGCCTGCGGTTGTCGACCGGCAGGAAAGTGCCGCGCTGCATGCCATCGATGCCGGGCAGCGGGATCGCCGCGTGATTGTGGTCGAAGCTGTGGTTCTCGATGGCGATCCGACCGGATTGCAACGCCGGCTTCCACCACGCATCGCTCATCCAGCCTTTGCCGGCGAGACAGTTGCGGTCCAGGTACTCGCGCGCTTCGCGTGACGCGATCACGAAGCTGGTCAGATGCAGCTCGGGCTGTGCACGCTCGCCGCGTTCGGCGATGAAATCGGCCATGATGTTGGCGAGGCTGCGCTGCGCGCCATGCACCGGATGGTCGAGGTCGAACCAGTCGAAATCCGAACCGTCGTCGCAGGTCAGCGCCACGCAGCGCGACAGGTCGCGGCTTACCGTGCCCAGCAACTGGTCCACGACCCAATGCAACGGGACGATGTGCAGGCCGAGGGCATCGATTAGGCGCAGGTCCGCGGCGAAGGCGACGTGGTCGTTGTTCGCGTAGTCGTTGCCGGCGATATTGACGGCGTGGTAGGTGAGAACGGGGACTCGGAACACGCGGATTGGCAGGACTTTCGAGCGTCGGGCCGGTAGAATACGCAGCCTTGCCCCATAGCGCAAAACGAAGCGCAAAACCCCGGAGTTTCCATGCCCGCCGCGCCCTTGAATCCTGTCGATTTGTACGATGTCCGTTCGCTGTTGTCCGAAGAAGAACGCATGGTGCAGGACACCGTGGCGCGGTTCACCGACGAGCGCGTGTTGC
>DASTAL010000301.1:0-7241 GCA_035712685.1 Rudaea sp.
CGGATTCGATACCGGTCCGGCGAGTTGCCTGCTCGATGCCTGGGCGCAGGAACAGCTCGGCGAACCTTTCGATCGCGATGGCACTTTCGCCGCGCGCGGCAACGTCGACGACGTGTTGCTTGCGCGTCTGCTCGACGAGCCGTATTTTTCGGCGGCACCGCCGAAAAGCACGGGCCGCGAAGTCTTTCACCTGGATTGGCTGCGCCCACGCTTGCACGCATCGCGCGCCATGCCGGCGGACGTGCAGGCGACGCTGGTCGAACTCACCGCGCGCAGCATCGCGGATGCCGTGCGCGCGCATGCTCCGGGCGCGCGTGAAGTGCTGGCCTGCGGCGGCGGCGTGCACAATCCGGTATTGATGCGGGCGATCGCGACGGCGCTGGCGCCGGTCGCCGTCGCAAGCACGGCCACGCGCGGGATCGATCCGGATTTCGTCGAAGCGATCGCGTTCGCCTGGCTCGCGCGCGAGCGCCTGCTCGGACACGCGCCGGAAAACGTCTGTAACGTCACCGGCGCGCGCGGAGCGCGGGTCTTGGGCGCGATCTATTCCGGCTCGAGCTACTTCGGCGCCTGATCGGTTTTTTTCGGATCGGCGAACAGCGGCGTTCCATCGACCTTCTCGAACGCTTCCAGCGCTTTGCGGAACGCGGCCGACTCGTTGGGATTCCAGGTGCCGCGCAGCTCGGCGACGTCGTGGATCTCGCGACGCGCCACGTCCTCGCCGCCGAATCCGAGGCTGTGGCGCAGCACATGGACGATGACCTCGTTGATCGACCAGCCGCGTTCGCGCGCGATCGCCTTGATGCGCTCGGCCAGCGCGTCGTCGATGTTGCGTACGAGTATGTCCGGCACTGCTGGATCCTTCGCTGTGCCCCTGCGGGCGGCATTCTGGCAGCAAATGTCACGAATTTCACGCGGCAGGTTGCCCGCTTCCCAGGCGCCGGAACTGCGGCCACAGCCAAAGGCAAAGTATCACCGCCGGCAGGATAGCGAGCACCGTGATCACGAAAAACAGTGCGTAGCCCGAAGCCGCGACGATAGCGCCCGCGAAGAACCCGAGTACCTTGCCGGGCAGGTTCACGAGCGACGCCAGCAGGGCGTATTGCGTCGCCGTGTGTTCGCGGTTGACCAGCGAAGACAGGAACGCCACCGTCGGCGGGCCGAGAAATCCGAGCGTGAAGTTTTCGGCGGAAATCACCGCCGTCAACACGACCAGGCTGCCTTGATGCGCCATCAGGAACAGGTATAGCAGGTTGCTGCTGCCGCACACGACGATGCCGGTGAGCAGGCTCGGCCAGACCCCGAAACGCGCCACTGCCGCGCCGCCGACGAATACACCGGCGATGCCGACGGCGACGCCGTAGATTTTAGTGATCGAACCGATCGCCGTGAGCGAAAAGCCCATGTCGCGGTAGAACGGACTCATCACCCCGCCGATCGTGGCCTGCTCGGGAATCTTGAACACCAGGATGAAGGCCAGCGTGCCCAAGGCAAGCGGCAATCGATAGCGGCGGAAGAAATCCGCAAACGGCTCGATCACCCCCACGCGCATGGCCTCACGCCAGCGCAGCGGCGCTTGCCGGATCGCGTCCGGCTCGCGCGCTAACAGATTCGCGATGACCGGCACGAGCATCGTCGCGGCCATCAAGACGTACACGCTCCGCCACGGCCAATGGTCGGCGAGAATCAGCGCGAGCGCGCCGGCAACGAGCAGCCCGATGCGGTAACCCAGCGAGTACGTCGCGACCAATGCGCCCTGGTCCTCCAGCGGCGCGATCTCGATGCGGTACGCGTCCACGGCGATATCCTGCGTCGCGCCGAAGAAGGCCACAGCCAGGGTTGCGGCCACGAATGCCGGCAGGTTCGCAGGGGTGATCGCCGCCATCGCGAGCAAGCCGGCACTGACGCCAATTTGCGCGAACAGCAGCCAGCCCCGGCGGCGCCCAAGCCGGCGGAACCCGGGCATCCGCCAGTGATCGAGCAGCGGCGCCCACAGGAATTTGAACACGTACGCCATGCCCGCGCTGGCGATCATGGTGATGTCGGTGATGGCAATGCCGCGCTGCTTGAGCCAGTAGGCAAGTGTGCCGGCCACGAGCAGGAACGGCAGTCCGGACGAGAATCCGAAAAACAGCATGGTCCACGCCGCCGGCGTGGTGAACGCGCGCCACATCGACGGTTTGCGCGACGGCGCGACCGCCGCCTCAGTCGACATAGTCGACCATGTACGGCGCGTGATCCGAGAACCGCGGCGTCGCCGCGATCGCGCAGGACTTGAGCTTCGCGCGCAGGCCCGGCGTGACGATCTGGTAGTCGATGCGCCAGCCCACGTTGTTTGCGCGCGCCGCGCCGCGCGCCGACCACCAGGTGTAATCCTCGCCCTCGGGCCGGAGCGTACGATAGCTGTCCACCCAGCCCTGTTCCTCAATCAGGGCATTGAGCCAGGCGCGTTCCTCGGGCAGGCAACCGGAATTTTTCTGGTTCGACTTCCAGTTGCGGATGTCCTTCTCGCTGCGCACGATGTTCCAGTCGCCGCACAGCACGTATTCGCGCCTGGACTTTCGCCAGTCAGCGAAAATGCCGCCAAGCCAGTCCATGGCCTTGTACTTGAAGCGCTGGCGTTCGTCGCCCGACGTCCCGGACGGGATATAGAACGACACCACGCTCAATTTCCCGTAGCGCGCTTCGATGTAGCGACCCTCGTCGTCGAATGGCGCCCAGCCCAACTTCGTCAGCACCTCATCAGGCTCGCGCCTCGAATAGATCGCCACACCCGAATAGCCTTTCTTCGTCGTCGCGTCGCGATAGAAACAGTGATGCCCGTCCGGGCGGAACATCGGATCGGTCAACTGGTCTTCTTGCGCCTTGGTTTCCTGCAGGCAGACGACGTCGGCGCCCTGCTTCTTCAGCCAGTCGAAAAAGCCCTTGTTCGCGGACGAGCGGATGCCGTTGGCATTGAAGCTGACGATGCGCATGGCTGGAATCGACCGGGACGACAGAACCCAAGCTTACCGCGCCAACCCGCCTGGAAGCCAAGGATTTGCCCAGTTCCAAAAGGGATGCTAAGGTTTTCATTGGTGTACAAACGGGGTGCCGCCGTTCGGGAAACGGCGGTTTGATTCGTTCACGAACAAACAGGGGATTTCGCATGACTTTTTCTCTTTCGACCGCGATGCCGCGGCGCAAACCGCTTGTGGCCTGTTTGGCCGTGGTGCTCGGCAGCGCCGCAATCTTCGCCACGTCCAGCGACGCTAATGCAGCGTGGCAACACAAGCACGACTTCAAGCATCCCACGCGCGCGCATGCAGCCACGCTGTCGAAGGGTCATCTGCATCAAGTCGTGCCGGATCACCATCAGGCGCTTATCGCGCACGTGCATGCGAAATTCGGCGCCGCCAGGGCGAAAAACCCACAACAGCCAAGCGCGACTACGGCCGTTACCTCGTGCCTCGACGACGGCAGTGCGGGCACGCTGCGCTCGGTGATAACCGCCGCCAATTCCGGCGACACCATCGATCTGTCCGGCCTGGCATGCAGCACGATCACGCTGGCCACCGGCGCTATCCAGACCGGCTTGGACGATCTGACCATCACTGGCCCCGGTGCAGCCAACCTGACCATCGATGCCGGCGGCAATGATCGCGCCTTCCTGCATTATGGCTATGGCACGCTGACGATCAACAAGGTCACCATCGCGAATGGCTACTACAAATATGGTGGCGGCAACTACGCCGCGGGCGGATGCATACTTACCGTCGGCTCGGTGGCTTTGAACGACAGCGTAGTCACCGGCTGCTACGCGGGAGGCGCGTATGCCAGCGAGGGCGGCGGCATCTATTCGGTCGGAACCGCCGCCTTGACCCGCAGCACTGTGTCCAACAGCGTCGTTTATGGAATCGCCTATTACGGTCATACGGATTCCGCAGGCGGCGGCGTATGGTCGCGCGGCGCGATGACCCTGACCGACAGCACCATCACCGGCAACGCCGCCTATGGTTTCGCCGTCAACCAGACCAACTACAACTTCATCCGCGGCGGCGGCGTTTACGGTATCGGCGGCACCACGATCACCCGATCCACCATCGACACCAACTACGCGGTTTATTCCGGTGGCGGCATCAGTTCGCTGTACGGCACCACGATCTCGAACAGCACGGTGGCGAACAATTATTCCTACGCCGGCGTTGGCGGCGGCGTCTTCACGCTTTACGATGCGGTGAGCATCGGCAACTCGACCATCGCCGGCAATTATTCCTACCACTCGGGTGGCGGTGCGTATACCGTTCTGGGGCCGCTCGACCTGGAAAGCACGATCATTGCGTCCAACACCAGCGGCGATACGAGCAACGCCGATTTCGGCTATTACGTCTATAACGGTGTTTCCGCCCCCACGGGCGCCAACAATCTGATCATCTCGAGCGCGTTCACCGTGCCCTCCGGCACGCTGACCGCCGATCCGCAGTTGCAGCCGCTGGCCAACAATGGCGGCTTGACCCAAACGATGGCCCTGCTCGCCGGCAGTCCGGCCATCGACCAGGGCAACAACCTGGCCGGATTGGCGACGGACCAGCGCGGCACCGGTTTCGCACGCGTCGGCGGCGCGTCGGCGGATATCGGCGCATTCGAATTGCAGGTGGCTGCGGGCGAGCAGAAGATTCCGGCACCGACGTTATCCGTCTGGGCGCAATGGTTGCTGGCCGGTGCGCTCGGGTTGCTGGGTATGGGCGGTTTCCTGCGACGAAGACATCCATCGCACGAATCGTCCTGATTCGCGCTGTTTCTTCCATATGCCACGTCCGGGCCGGAGTTCGCTAAACTCCGGCCCGTGTTTTTTGCGGAACACGCAACATGCGCGCCCATCAACGCGAATTCCTCGATCTGGCGCTGGCGAAGAACGCGCTGCGCTTCGGTGAGTTCACCCTCAAGTCCGGACGCATCAGTCCGTATTTCTTCAATGCCGGCCTGTTCGATTCGGGCGCTGCCCTGGATACGCTCGGTCGCGCCTACGCGCAGGCCCTCATCGCTGCCGGCATCGGCTTCGACATGCTGTTCGGTCCCGCTTACAAGGGCATTGCGCTGGCGACGGCGACCGCAGTAGCACTCGCGCGCGAACACGCTCGCGACGTGCCGCTGGCGTTCAACCGCAAGGAAGCGAAGGACCACGGCGAAGGCGGCAGCCTGATCGGTGCGCCGCTGGCCGGGCGCGTACTGATAGTCGACGACGTGATCAGCGCTGGCACCGCCACGCGCGAATCCATCGCCCTGATCCGCGCCACCGGCGCCACGCCCGCAGGCGTGCTGATCGCGCTGGATCGCCAGGAGCGCGGTCAGGGATCGCAATCGGCGGCGCAGGAAATCGCTGCGCATTTCGGGATACCGGTAATCGCCATTGCGCGGCTGGAGGAATTGCTCCTGCTCGCGGCCGAGCGTCCCGAACTGGCCGCGCATCTCCCACGCCTGCAGGCTTACCGCGCCGAATACGGCGTGTGATGCCGGCAGGCGCGCGCCGACCTATACTCGCTCCCTGGAGGATATCCCCATGCGCCGCATAGCCGTTTCCGTCGCCGCTTGCCTGCTCGGCCTCACCGCCATTAACGCCTTGGCTGCCGACAAATCGCATCAACGCTATCGTTGGACGGATGCGCAGGGCGTCGTGCATTTCGACGATGTCCTCTCGGATGCGGCGATCCAGGCCGGCTACGACATCGTCAGCGGCACCGGCATGAAGATCCGGCATGTCGCGCCGCCAAAGACCGCGGAACAACAAAAAGCCGACGACCAGGCCCAAGCGCAGAAAAATGCCGCCGAGAAGGCAGCGGCTGAGCGGGCACGCGACGACGCGCAGATGCTTGCCGCCTATCCGACAGAACACGACTTGAGCGACGCGCAGACAGCGCAACTGGCCATGATCGACCAGTACATCCAGTCCACCCAGATCAGTTTGCAGAGCCAGGAAAAAAGCCTGACCGACATGCTCTCGCACGCGGCGGACCTGGAACGCACCGGCAAGCCGATACCGGCGACGTTGAGCCGGCAGATCGAGTCGCTGCGCGCAAACGTCGAAAAGCAGAAGGCCTATATCGCCGCCAAGCAACAGGAAAAAGTCGACAGCGCGGCAAAATTCGAGACCGAATTGGCGCACTACCGCGAGGTCCGTGCGAAGTCGCGCTCGCAGCCGTAGGACCCGCCTAGAACGGCAGCTTCAGGTTCGCATCCAACGCCCGCAGCTGCTTGCGGAATGTATCCTGAATTCGCGCCAGCGCAACATCGGTATCCGCATCGAACCGCAGCACCAGCACCGGCGTCGTGTTCGAGGCGCGCACGAGGCCCCAGCCATCCGGCCAGTCCGCGCGCACGCCGTCGATGGTGGTGACGCGCGCGCCTTCGAAGCTGGCTTTTTCCTTGAATTTCTCGATGAACCGGTAGTGCTCGCCTTCGGGCATTTCGATCTTCAATTCCGGCGTGGAAACACCCTTGGGCAAGCTGTCGAAAATCTCCTGGGGCGCTCGGCCTTCCGGGTCGGCAGCGAGGATTTCCATCAGTCGCGCCGCGGCGTAAATGCCATCATCGAAACCGTACCAGCGCTCGCGGAAGAAAAAATGCCCGCTCATCTCGCCAGCGAGTTCCGCATCGGTTTCGCGCATCTTCGACTTGATCAGCGAATGCCCGGTCTTCCACATGATCGGACTGCCGCCGGCCTGCAGGATCCACGGTTGCAATTTGCCGGTGCACTTGACGTCGTAAATGACGGTCGCACCCGGGTTGCGCGTGAGCACGTCTCGCGCGAACAGCATCAACGTGCGATCCGGGAAGATCACCTCGCCGTTCGCGGTAACCACGCCGAGGCGGTCGCCGTCGCCGTCGAAGGCGAGGCCGACATCCGCCTGCATCTGCTTCACCGACAGGATCAGGTCCTGGAGGTTGTGCGGATCGGACGGATCCGGATGGTGATTCGGGAAGTTGCCGTCGACATCACAGTACAACGGCTGCACCTCGCAACCGATGCCCTCGAGCACGGCCGGCGCGACCGCTCCGGGGATGCCGTTGCCGCAGTCGACGACGACCTTCAATTTGCGCTCGATCAGCACATCTCCAGTGATGCGCTCGATGTAGTCAGGCGTGACGTCCATCGTTTGCAGGCCGCCGCTGCCGGTCGCAAGACGATTTTCGCTGATGCGCGCGTACAGATCGACTATTGCTTGCTCGGCCAAGGTCTCACCGCCGAGCACGATCTTGAAGCC
>DASTAL010000302.1:0-1780 GCA_035712685.1 Rudaea sp.
GAAGCCCACGTCGTACAGCGTGGCCGACGAGGCAAAGCTCGCGATGTGGCCGCCGAGCGAACCGGGTTTGCGATTGCAACGCACCACCATCGCCATCGCGTTCCAGCGCAGGATGCAGCGGATGCGCCACTCCATGTTCGCGTCGCCGGGGCTCTTCGCTTCCAGGTGCGGCGGGATGGTGTTGATGTATTCCGTCGTCGGCGCGAACGGCAGGTGGCCGCCCGCGCGGCGCGTTTCGTTGACGAGCCGCTCGAGCAGGAAGTGCGCGCGCTCGGTGCCTTCGGCGTCGATCACCGCGTCGATGGATTCAAGCCACTCGCGCGTTTCGGCCGGATCCGGATCCTGGTTGAGCATGGCGGTAAGGGGGTTGTTCATGAGGTCCTCGCGTCGGCGCGTCGCGTTTCGCGCCAGATGGTTGATGCGTTTTCGTCAGTTTACCCGAGCGTGCAACCGGCGGCACGCGGCGGGCGCGCGCTTGCGCCATGGCAGCAGCGGCATCTACAGTGGCGGCCTGCAATACGGACCACATTCCCTTGACGCAATCCGGCAACACCGATCCGGCGACGGCCCGTCTCATCGCCCTTGAAGCCGACATCAAGGAAGGCCGAATCGATGCGGCGATTACCCGCCTCAAGGCATTCGTCGCGGCCTATCCCGCCGATGTCCGCGCACACTTCTTCGATGCGCTAATCGCACGCGCCAGGAACGACACCCGAAACGAACTGCTTGCCTTCAAGCGCGTGACCACGCTGGCGCCGCGATGGGCGCCGCCGTTCGGGGAATTGGCCTTGAGCTTGTTGCGCGAGGGTCGCCACGCCGAGGCCATGACCGCGGCCGACACAGCGGTGGAATTGGCGCCTGGCAAGCGGCCAATGCTCGACGTGGCCATTGCGGTGGCGGTCAAGTCGGGCTTCTCGAGCGTCGCACTGGCGTACATGCAACGCACCCATGCGTTATGGCCGGACGACCTGGTTCTCGACCGCAAGATCGGCACCTTGTTGACGATCATGCAACGCTACGACGAAGCGGAAGCGCATTGGCGCAGACTGCTGGCGCAGTATCCGGACGACACGCTGGCCGAAGTCAATTACGGCTACACGCTCACCGCGATGGGCCGGAACGACGATGCGGTGGCCTTGCTTGAACGCGTGCTGCGCCGCGAACCCGGCAACGCGACTGCCGCGTTCTTCCTCGCCGCTGCGCGCGGCGAAACCCCGGCTTCGCAGCCGCCCGGGCTCGTCCAGGCGATCTTCGACGGCTATGCCGAACGCTTCGACAACGAGCTGGTCGGAAAATTGAAATACCGCGTACCGCAGCGCGTTGCGGAAATCGTCCGCACGCAACAACGCCCGCGACTCGACCTGCTCGACCTGGGCTGCGGCACCGGACTGCTGGGCGTGCACCTGGGCAAGATCGACGGCAATCTGGTCGGCGTGGATTTGTCGCCGCGCATGCTCGAGCAGGCCAGGCGCCACGGCCTCTACACCGAACTGAAGCAGGGCGACCTGCTCGACATTCTGCGCGAAACGGCGCCCGCGTCGTTCGACATCGTGACGGCGAACGACGTATTCATTTACGTTGGCGATCTTGCCGCCGTGATCCCGGCCTGCTTCGGCGTATTGCGCCCCGGCGGCGCGCTGATCTTTTCCTGCGAAGCGGCGGACGCCGCGGAAGGTGCGCTCGTGCTACGCCCGAGCAAGCGCTATGCGCACTCGCGCGCGTCGATCGAAGCGCTGTGTCGGGCGGCCGGATTTGCCGGTTGCAGGGTGGAAGATATCGA
>DASTAL010000303.1:0-8983 GCA_035712685.1 Rudaea sp.
GGATCTGCTCCGGCGCACGCTCGCGCTGAACATCGCGTTGCGCTTCGAGCCGGGAATGACGCCGTGGCCGATCGAGGCCGATCCCACGCAACTTGAAATGACGATACTGAACCTGGCGATCAACTCGCGCGACGCCATGCCAAACGGCGGCGAACTCGTTATCACGACGGCGAACGTGCACCGTGCGCCGGATGGCGGGGTCGAGGCCTGCGACTTCGTGGAGATCGCGGTGACGGATTCCGGCACCGGCATGAACCGCGACGTCGCCGCGCGAGCCTTTGATCCGTTTTTCACGACCAAGGAGATCGGCAAGGGCACCGGCCTGGGCCTGAGCATGGTCTACGGCTTCGCTCGCCAGTCCGGCGGCTTCGCGACCATCGAATCGGAGGAAGGGCGCGGCACGCGCGTCGCGGTCTACCTGCCGCGCGCGGCCAACGCCGCGACGCGCGAGCGCATGTCCGACGAGCTGCCCGCACCCAGCGGAGGCAGCGAGCGGATCCTGGTCGTGGAAGACGATGCGCTGGTCCGCCGCCACGTCGTTTCGCTGCTTCGCGGACTGGGCTACCACGTCATCGAGGCCGATGGCGCAAAACTCGCCCTGGACGTGCTCGATCAGGCCGAGGTGGACCTGCTGTTCACCGACGTCATGATGGCCGGCGGCATGAACGGCCGCGAGCTTGCCGACGAAGTGGCGCGGCGCCGACCCGGCATCAAGATCCTGCTGACCAGCGGGCACATCGCCGAGGGCGTGCTGAGCGGCGAACGCGAACTGCCTGGAGGCGGCCTGTTGCCGAAGCCGTACAGCCCCGCGCTGCTGGCATCGCGCATCCGCCAGGTGCTCGATGCGTGAGGCTTGGCCGCGCCGGTCACTGCGCGACGGGCGCCGACTCGACGAGGAGCTGCATGCGCACCAGCTCGGCGAGGGTGGGCGCACCCATCTTTTCCATCACACGTGCCCGGTGAATCTCCACGGTACGATGGCTTACGCCCAGTTCGCGCGCGACTTCCTTGCTGGTCTTTCCCGCGGCCACGCGCTGGAACACTTCGCGCTCGCGCGCGGTCAGCTGCCGCAACCTCGCCTGGGCATCGGCAAGCCCGGCGTCGTGCCGGCGCTGCCGGGCCTGGTGTTCGATTGCCGAACGGACGCGGGCGACCAGATCGGCATTGTCGAACGGCTTCTCGATGAAATCGACCGCGCCCTCGCGCATCGCCGCCACCGCGATCGGGATGTCGGCGCTACCGGTCAGGAACACGACCGGTGCCGCGACGCCGCGCGCCTTGAGCGCGGCCTGGACGGCCAGGCCGTCCATTCCGGGCATGGCGACGTCGAGCACGATGCAATTGGCCGGGTCCAGGCTCGCCAGCGCGAGCAAATCGTCGCCGCCGCCGTAGCCGCGCCCGTCAATTCCGGCGCGACCGAGGACGCGCAGTACCGCCGCGCGCATGCCGTCGTCATCGTCCACGACGAAAACCAGCGGCCTGGCGTCGCCGTTGTTGCCGGGATCACGCATGGGCGTCATCTTCCATCAACGGGATGCCGGGTGCGCGCAAAGCCCTTCTGCGCTTACACTCACGCGAACGGAAACGCTCTCGCCCGCTCCGGGGCGAGCCTTGCGAGCCCAAGCCAGGCAGCTGCGCCGGTTTCGATTCGGATTTGAGTGTCGCCATGGCCAGAATCCTCATCATCGACGATCGGCCGGTCAATCGGGCATTTCTTAACACACTGCTGCGCCAAGTCAACCACGAGATCATCGAGGCGCCCGACGGCCCGGCGGCACTGGCCCTGGTGCGCGAGCGCCGCCCCGACCTGATCATCACGGACCTCATGCTGCCGCCGACCGGCGGCGTCGAATTCGCCATGCGTGTGCGCGACGACGCCGCCATCGCCGGCACGCCGATCATTTTCTACACGGCGACGTATCGTACCGACGAAGCGCTCGACCTTGCCCGCCGCTGCGGCGCCATGGCCGTGCTGATCAAGCCGTTCGATCCGCAGGAGGTGCTGGGTGTGGTGGCCACGGCGATCGAGGCGCGCGGCAACGCACCGCCATCGCTACCGCCGCAGGAGCCGGTGCCGGAGGCGCCCGGCACCGGTTTGCCGGACTATGTGCAAGGCATCACCGGCCTGCAGCGCGGCATGCGTCAACAACTGCGCGACGCAGTCGCAGCCATCGCCGGGCAAGCGTCCAACCCGTCGGCGGCCGACATCGGCGTCGACGCCATCCTGCCTATCGCCGAGCGCCTGTCGAGCATGCTCGAACTCGACATTGCGCTGGCCAACGAGAACGAGACCGGCGCGATGATCGCGCTGTTCTGCCGCAGCGCGCGGGGACTGCTGCGCTGCCGTCGGGTAGCGCTGGCCATGCTCGATGAAACCGGACACGGGCTGCGCCATCTGGAAATGTGCGGATTCGACAAGGGCGCGGCCGCGCAGGTCACGGCGGCAGCCCTGGCTTCCCGCGCGCTCGGTGCCATGCTCGAGTCGGGGAAGCCGCTGCGCGTGGCGGATGCGGAAGCCGCACGGCAGATCGGCCTGCCGGAGGCGCCGCTCGGCGGCGACGTCCTCCTGCTCGCACCGATCCCGATGCGCGCATCGACCCGCGCCATCGGCTGGATCATCTGCAGCGGGCCGCTTGACCGTCCTGCGTTCGATGCTGAGGACGAGCGCTTCCTGGTCGCGATCACGGCCCAGTTCGCCATCGCACACGGCAACCTGATGCGCCTCAAGGATGCCAGTCGCCATGCCGAGGCGCTCGAGGCGGAAGTAGCGCGGCACCACACCACGCTGACGGCGCTGCGCGAAAGCGAGGACCGCTTCCGCCAGATCGCGGCCAACGTGGATGCCGTGTTCCTGCTCGTCACCGCCGACTTCTCCTGGGTGCACTACGTCAATCCTGCCTACGAGCGCGTCTGGGGACGGCCGTGTGCCTCGCTGTATGCCAAGGCCCGCAGCTGGCTCGAGGCGATTTGCGCGGATGAGCGCGAGGCCGTCGTCGACACCATCGTCGGCCGCAGCACGGCAGGCTTGGGCTTCGAGGTCGAGACGCGCATCCAGCGTCCCGATGGCAGCGAGCGCTGGATCCGCATGAGCGGCTCCCCGATCAGCGTGGAGGCCAGCGCCGAGCCGCGCACGGCGGTCGTCGCCAACGACGTCACCGCGACCAAGCTGGCGATCGCCGCTTCGCACGAAAGCGAGCGCCGGCTCAAGGAAATGCTCGACAACGCCGAACTGATCGCGTTGATGCTCGACCACCGCGGCCGCATCGTCTATTGCAACGAATGCTTCGCCCGCCTGACCGGCTGGACGGCCATGGAGCTTTCCGGCCAGGACTACTTCAAGCTCTTCGTGCCGGAAGCCGATCGCCAGCAGCGGCGGCAGCGATTCGAGGAGCGGCTCGCGGAAACCAGCACGAATCGCCACCACGAAGGCGAAATCGTGATCCGCTCGGGCGAACGCCGCATGCTGCGCTGGAGCCACACCCTGCTGCGCGACGGCGATGTTCCGATCGGCACCGCCTCGCTGGCCGAAGATGTCACCGAACAACGCGCCGCCCAGGCGCGCGTCGCGTTCCTGGCCAGCCACAACGCTGCCAGCGGGCTGCCCCGCATCGGCATCATTACCGACTACCTCGAGGCCGCCTGCATCCAGGCGCTGCAGCAGGACAGCCGCGTCATCGTGCTCTACATCAACCTCGACCGCTTCCATGCGCTTAACGAAATGCGCGGCCGCGCGGCCGGCGACCACGTGCTGGCGACGGTCGGCCGCAGGCTGGTCGATGTCGTCGGCGAGATGGGCATCGTCGGCCACGTCGCCAGCGACGAGTTCGTCCTCGTGCTCAAGGATCCGACGCGCATCCAGGACCAGGCTGAACTCGGCGAAAGCGTGCGCGTACGGGTCGAGGAGCCGATCGACACCGACCTTTACCTTTCCTGCAGCATCGGCGTCAGCTGCCTGCCCGACAATGCGGCGAGCGCCGACGAGCTGCTGCGCCAGGCCGAGTCGGCGATGCGCCGTGCGAAAGCCGAAGGCCGCAACACCGTCTTCGCGTTCGCCAGCGAGCACCAGCAGGAACTCAAGGACCGCCTCGCCCTCGGCGTGCGCCTGAAGCAGGCGGTTCGCGCCGGCGAGTTCACGCTCCACTACCAGCCCCGCATCAACGGCCACGACTGGCGCGTTGCCGGCTTCGAGGCGTTGCTGCGCTGGCACCATCCGGAATTCGGCCTGCTCCTGCCGGCGCGGTTCCTTGGCGTTGCCGAGGACCTGGGTCTGATGGTCGAAATCGGCAGCTTCGTCCTGCAAAACGCGAGCGCGCAGGCGCGGGCCTGGCTCGATTCGGGCGCGCGCGACTTCTCGATTTCGGTCAACGTCTCGCCGCTGCAGATGCAGCGTCCCGGGTTCGTCGATGAAGTGCGTGATGTGCTGGCGCGCTTCAAGCTGCCGGCGCAATGCCTCGAGCTCGAATTGACCGAGACGATGATGATGGGCAACGTGGAGCGCGTCATCGGCACGATGCGCGCGCTCAAGGCACTCGGCGTGAGACTTTCGCTCGACGACTTCGGCACCGGGTTCTCCAGCCTGAACTACCTGCGCCGCTTCCC
The DNA here is from genome assembly GCA_035712685.1 of Rudaea sp. Classification (GTDB taxonomy): domain Bacteria; phylum Pseudomonadota; class Gammaproteobacteria; order Xanthomonadales; family Rhodanobacteraceae; genus Rudaea. Next base: position 4,600 of record DASTAL010000303.1, read on the forward strand.
GCTCGACACGCTGAAGATCGACCAGAGCTTCGTCCACGACATCAGCACCGATCCCGGCGCCGCCGGCGTGTGCCGGGCAATCATCACGCTCGGCCACCAGCTCAACATGACCGTGCTCGCCGAAGGCGTCGAGATCGATGCACAGATCGGATATCTGCGCCGCAACGAATGCGATTACTTCCAGGGTTACTATTTCGGCAAGCCGGTCGCGCCCGACCGGGCGCTGGAATTGCTGCAGCACCGCTACTTCGGGCACGAGCACGTCGACCAGGCGGCGGAGGAAAAGCCGACCTTGCTGCTCGTCGACGACGAGGAAAACATCCTCAACGCGCTGACACGCATGCTGCGCCGCGACAACTACCGCATCCTGACCGCGACCAATGCCGACGATGCGCTCGACATCCTCGGCCGCAACGACGTGCAGGTCGTCCTCTCCGATCAGCGCATGCCGGGAATCAGCGGCACCGAACTGCTGAGCCGCGTCAAGGACATGTATCCGAACACCGTGCGCATCGTGCTCAGCGGCTACACCGACCTGGCCGCCGTCACCGCCGCGATCAACCAGGGGGCGATCTACAAGTTCCTGACCAAGCCCTGGGACGACGAGGATTTGCGCCTGCAGATCCGCGACGCCTTCCGCATCGCGCGTCGCGGCGACAAGGCGCGCCGATCCGGCGTGCCAGAATGAACGAACGCGAACCTGCACGGAATCCCGACATGGCAACGATCGCTATCAGTGAGAGCCAGCAATCCCTCATCGCCGGACTCGAACCCGGACGCCTGCTCGACCACGTGCCTGTGCCGATCGTGCTGCTCGGCGCCAGCGGCACGGTCTGGCTCAATGCGGCGGCGCGCGAACTCGACGACTGGCTGAGGACCGGGGACGGCAGCCGCAGCCTGATTGCCGAACTGGGTCGGGGTCTGCGGGCAACCTCGGCCGCGGGTAGCGACGGCGCGCCGGCAGCCAGCGTCGCCATCAGTCTGCGCCAGCAAGACGGCGGCGAGCGGACTTACCGGGCGACGCCGATCAAGGCGGTCGGGGCCGAAACGTCGGGATGCGATGCGGTCGTGCTGGCGCGCGCCGCATCCGATGCGGGCAGCGACGACATATCCGCCGAGATCGCGCGGGTGCGCCTGGAAGAGGCGCAGCGCCAGCTGCTCCAGGCCGATCGCATGTCTACCATCGGCCAGCTCGCCGCAGGGGTCGCGCACGAGATCAACAACCCGATCGGCTACGTGCAGTCGAACATCGATACCCTGCGCGAATACACCTCCAACCTGTTCCGCCTCATAGCCGCGCTGGACTCGGCCCTGCGCGTCGCCGACCTGCCCGATGCGCTGCTGGGCAGCGTCGCCAAGGTGCGCCAGGAAATCGACTACGACTTTCTCGCCAAGGACCTGCCGACACTCATCACCGAATCGCGCGAAGGCATCGACCGGGTGCGCAAGATCATCCAGGACCTGCGCGACTTCTCGCGCGCCGGAACCACCGAGACCTGGACCCTCGCCGACCTGCACGCCGGCATCGACAGCACGATCAACATCGTCTGGAACGAACTCAAGTACAAGGTGGAGCTGACGAAGGATTTCGGCGACCTGCCGCAGGTCGAATGCCTGCCGTCGCAGATCAACCAGGTGCTGATGAACATCCTCGTCAATGCCGGCCATGCCATCGACAAGCACGGCCAGGTCCGCATCGCGACTCGCCACGAAGGCGACCACGTCCTTATCGAGATTTCCGACAACGGCAAGGGCATCGCGGCCGAGCACTTGCCGCGGATCTTCGAACCGTTCTTCACGACCAAGCCGCTCGGCAAGGGTACCGGGTTGGGCCTGTCGATCTCGTACGGCATCGTGCGCAAGCACAACGGCCAGATCGACGTGCGCAGCGAGCCCGGCGTCGGCACGACATTCATCATCCGGCTGCCGTTGCGCCAGCAGCACGCGCACCAGGCCGGCACCGAACCCACCGCAAACGCGCGCTGACGACACGAACTTCAGGAGGCCAACCCACCATGTACCGCATCATGCTCGTCGACGATGAAATCAACATCCTGTCCGCGCTGAAGCGCGCCTTGCTGACCATCCCGATCGACGACCTCGACGGCGACCGGCCCGAGATCGAAACCTTCACATCGGCGCGAGAAGCACTCTCCCGGATGGGCAGCAAGCACATCGACCTGATCATCTCCGACTTCCGCATGCCGGAAATGAACGGCATTGAGTTTCTCAGCGCCGCGCGCGAACTGCAGCCGGACGCGGCGCGCCTGATCCTGAGCGGACAGGCCGACCTCGCCGTGATGATCGATGCCATCAATCGCGCGCAGATCTACCGCTTCATCGGCAAGCCCTGGCACGACTACGAACTGCGGTCGGCCGTGACCCAGGCGCTGGCCGCGCGCGCATTGGTCGTGGAAAACCGCCAACTCGCCGACACCGTGCGTAAGCAATACGGAAAGATTTCGCGCGCCGAGGCGGAATTGCAGCGCCTGGAATCGGAATCGCCAGGCATCACGCATCTGCGCCTGACGCCGGACGGACGCATCCTGATCGACGACGAGGACGAATAGCAGATCGTGTCGTGACGCCGCGGCGCATGCCGGGCAATGCCGGTTCAGTCCCAGCGGTCGTCGCGGGTGAAGACGTTGCCGTCCTCGACCTTCACCGGAAATTTCGCGGTCGGCTCGTAGGCCGGTGGGCACAGCACCGCGCCGCTGCGCACGTCGAACTTCGCGCCATGGCGCGGGCATTCGATCTCGTAGCCGCGCAATTCGCCGCCGGTCAGCTCGCCGCCGTCGTGCGTACACACGTCTTCGATGGCGTACAACTCGCCGTCGATATTGAACACCGCGATCGGCGCGTCGCCATCGTAGACGACCTTGTATTCGCCCGGCAGCAACTCGGATGTCGTACAGACGCGAACCCAGTTCCCGATGGCATCCGCGCTCATAGTCGCTTCTCCAGGAACTCGAAGCGCAAGTCGTCCCGCTTGGGGATCCCGAAGCGCTCGTCACCGTAGGGAAACGGCTTGAACGTGCCCGTGCGCCGGTAACCGCGGCGCACGTACCAGGCTATCAATTCGTCGCGCACGGAAATGACGGTCATTTCCATCTTCGTGCATTTCCACTCGTCGCGGGCGATGCGTTCGGCTTCGTTCAGGGTCTGCCTGCCGACGCCGCCGCCTTGCAGCGTTGGATCCACGGCGAACATGCCGAAGTAGCAGGCTTCGCCTTGCTTCTCGATGTGGCAGCACACGCGCAGGCTGCCGCCGGATTCCCCCAGAAGCACGCGGCTGCCGGGCTTGGCGACGATCTCTCGGACACCCGCCGTGTCCACGCGCTGGCCATCGAGCAAGTCCGATTCCGTGGTCCAGCCGCGTCGGCCGGAATCGCCGCGATAGGCAGACTCGACCAGGGCCACGATGGCGGAGATGTCCGCCGAGCCTGCAGCACGGAACGCGAGCGACTTTCCGGCTATATCTGAATCACTCAATCCCATCAGTACTTATCCCAGCATCTTGCGCACGCGCGCGATCGCGGCGACGAAGGCATCGACCTCGGTGCGCGTGTTGTAGAACGACAAGGACGCGCGCAGCGTCGCCGGCACACCGAAAAATTGCATCAGCGGATGCGCGCAGTGATGGCCCGATCGCACGGCCACGCCTTCGTGGTCGAGCAAGGTGGCCAGGTCGTGCGCATGCGCGCCGTCGATCAGGAACGAGAGCACCGCCGCCTTGTGCTTCGCTTCGCCGAACAGGCGCAGGCCCGGCACGGACTTCAATGCCGCCGTGGCATGTTCGAGCAATTCATGTTCGTAGGCGGCGATGCGTTCGCGACCGATGGCCTCGACATAATCCAGCGCTGCACCGAGGCCGACGACGCCGGCGATGTTCGGCGTACCGGCCTCGAACTTGTGCGGCGGATCGGCGAACGTGGTGCCGTCGAAACTCACCGTGCGGATCATCTCGCCGCCGCCGAAGAACGGCGGCATCGCGGCGAGGTGTTCCTTGCGCGCCCACAACATGCCGGTACCGGTCGGCCCGAACAGCTTGTGTCCGGTCAGCACGTAGAAATCGCAACCCAGCGCCTGCACGTCGACGCTCATGTGCGGCGCGGCCTGCGAGCCATCGACCAGCAGCGGGATGTTTCGTGCGCGACAGGCACGCGCCAGTTCAGGAACCGGATTGATGGTCCCGAGCACGTTCGACACGTGCACCACGCCGGCGAGCTTCACGCGCGGCGTGAGCATCTCGACGAATCGCTCGACGATCAATTCGCCGCTGGGCGTGATCGGCACGGCTTTCAAGGTCGCGCCGGTGCGTTCGCACACCAGCTGCCACGGCACGATATTGGCGTGGTGCTCCATCGTGGTGACGAGGATTTCG
>DASTAL010000304.1:0-3707 GCA_035712685.1 Rudaea sp.
GGGCCTCGCGCGCGAGCAGGGCGGCGTCCTGATCCTCGCCGGTGTAGCCCGGCACGACCGGCACGCCGTGTGCGGCCATGAGTTCCTTGGCGCCGGCCTTCGATCCCATCTTGCGCATCGACTCCGCGGACGGGCCGATGAACACAATGCCGGCTTTCGTGCAGGCGTCGGCGAAGTCAGCATTTTCGGACAGGAATCCGTAACCGGGGTGGATGGCCTGTGCGCCGGATTTCTTCGCCGCTTCGATGATGGCGTCGCCGCGCAGATAGCTGTCCTGTGGACGCGGGCCGCCGATCGGATAGGCAACGTCCGCCTGGCGCACGTGCTGCGCGGTTGCGTCGGCCTCCGAATACACGGCGACCGTCGCAATCCCCAGGCGCCGGCAGGTGCGGATGATGCGGCAGGCGATTTCACCGCGATTGGCGACGAGGATTTTTTCGAACACGCTCAATCCTTCGCCCAGCTCGGCGGTTGTTTGTCCAAAAACGCGGTCAACCCTTCCTGGCCTTCCGGCGACACGCGCAGGCGCGCGATCAGCGCGGCATTTTTCATGTCGGTCTGGCCGCTGCTGCGTTCCAGTGCGCCGCCGAGTTCCAGCGCCAGGTGCTTGGCCTCGCGCTGGGCGAGCGGTCCGCCCTTGGCCAGCCAGTGCAGCACGCGGTCGACCTGTTCATCGAGTTTGTCGGCTGCGACAAGATCATGCACGAGGCCGATTCGGTGCGCATAGGCCGCGTCGAAGATTTCTCCGGTCACGAACAGGCGCCGCACCTGGCGCGCGCCGATGGCGGCGGCGACATACGGCGAAATCACCGCGGGCACGAGTCCGAGCTTGACCTCTGTCAGGCCGAATTTCGCGCTGTCGGCGGCGATCGCGATGTCGCAGCAGGCGACCAGTCCGACGCCGCCGCCGTAGGCCGAACCATTGACGCGCGCCAGTGTTGGTTTGGAGACCGTGTTGAGCGTGCGCATCAAGGCGGCGAGACGTTCGGAATCGTTGCGGTTCTCCGCCTCGTTCGCGCGCGCCATGCCGCGCATCCAGTTCAGGTCCGCGCCGGCGGAAAACGTGCTGCCGTTGCCGGTGAGCACGATGCAGCGCACCACCGCATCGCGGTCGAGCCTGCCGAGCGCTTCGGTCAGTTCTGACACCAGCACGTCGTCGAAGGCGTTGTGCACCTGCGGGCGGTTCAGCGCCACGCGCGCAACGCCGCGATCGATGGTGATGTCGAGCGATGAAGTCATGCGCAGCGCGGCCCTGGCCAACGTGACGGGATTCAGATGATAGCGGTTTGTTCGCGCTTGCTACACTGTTCGCATGCCGCTGCTTCGACTCTATGTTCGCGTGATCGCGTTGCTGGCCCCGGAAAAATGGCTGGCCGTCGCACTCGCGGTCGCGAACCTGGCACTGGCCGGCGTGTTCTTCCTCGAGCCGTGGCTGTTCGGCCGCGTCGTCGATGCGCTGGCCGCGAAGCACGACGCCTGGCATTACATCGGCTGGTGGGCGGGTGCCGGATTCGGCGGCGTGGTGGCGAGCGTATGGGTATCGCTCTACGCTGACCGTCTCGCGCATCGCCGCCGCCTCGCTGCGATTGCGCTTTTCTTCGAGCACGCGATCGCGTTGCCGCTGTCGTTCCACGGCCAGCACCACACCGGCCGCCTGCTGCGCATCATGCACGGCGGAACCAGCAATCTGTTCGGCTTGTGGCTCGGCTTCTTCCGCGAACATCTGGCGACGCTGCTTTCGATCATCGTGATGGTGCCGCTGGCCCTGAAGATGAACTGGAAGCTGGCGTTGCTGATGATCGCATTGATGGTCAGCTTCGCCGTGTTCAATTCCATCGCCATGCGGCGCACGCTGAAGGCGCAGGGCGAAGTCGAGGAACTGCACCACGAAATCACCGAACGCGCCGGCGACGTGTTCGGCAATGTGCTCGTGGTGCAGAGCTTCACCCGCCTGGCCGCCGAGGTCGGCGCGATCCGCGACATGATGAAGAAGGTGTTGAATGCGCAGTATCCCGTGCTGCGCGGCTGGGCCTGGCTCACCGTGGCGAACCGTGCCTCGAGCACGCTCACGGTGGTGGCGATCTTCGCGCTCGGCGCCTCGCTGAACGGCAAGGGTGAAGTCAGTGTCGGCGGCATCGTCAGTTTCGTCGGCTTCGCGATGATGCTGATCGGGCGTCTGGAGCAATTCGCCAGTTTCATCTCCGGCTTGTTCTTCCAGACCCATTCGTTGAGCGACTTCTTCGCCGTGCTCGACACGAAGGAAGTGCTTCAGGAAAAACCCGGCGCCCCGGATTTGCCCGCGGTGAAAGGCGATGTCGTGTTCGATGACGTTTCTTTTGGCTACGAGGTCACGCACCCGGCGCTCAGACACTTGAGTTTCACTGCGAAGGCGGGCAGCACCGTCGCCTTGGTCGGCCCGACCGGCGCGGGCAAGACCACGGCGTTGAGCCTGCTGTACCGCGCTTACGATCCCAGCGCCGGCCGCATCACCATTGACGGCATCGACATCCGCGAAGTCAGCCTGAACTCGCTGCGCAGCCATATTGCGGTAGTGTTTCAGGATCCGGGGCTGTTCTACCGCTCCATCGCCGACAACTTGCGCATCGGCAATCCCGATGCCAGCGATGCAGAACTCGAAGCTGCCGCGCAGGCCGCCGAGGCGCACAACTTCATTATCGTCAAACCGGAAGGCTATTCGACCTTGGTCGCCGAACGCGGCCGCTCGCTGTCCGGCGGCGAGCGCCAGCGCCTGTCCATCGCGCGCGCGATGCTCAAGGACGCGCCGATCCTGATCCTGGACGAAGCGACCAGCGCGCTGGACAACGCCACCGAGGCGCGCATCCAGCGTGCGTTGGGCGCGCTGACCAAGGATCGCACGACGTTCGTGATCGCGCATCGGCTGTCCACCGTGCGCAATGCGGATTTGATCCTCGTCTTGAAGGACGGCGAACTGGTCGAGCAGGGACGCTATGCCGAACTCGTCGCGCGCGGCGGACTGTTCGCGGAACTCGACGCTTCAGGGCGCTTCGTTCCGGATGCGGAGGATTCGACCGACAGCTACGCCGAGCCCACCTTGACCGCATTCTGAACGCCATTTACGACCCGTCTTGCACTAGTAAATGCGAACCATTATCATTTACGCCAATCATCGGGATGCTATCGCCATGCTGAACCGGATTTGCCTTTGCTTGCTGCTGACCGTGTCCACCGCGACATGGGCGGTCGATTTGCCCGAATTCCAGCTGACCATCAAGGGTCAGAAATTCGAGCCGGCGCAGTTGACCGTGCCCGCCAATACCAAGTTCAAGCTGCGCGTGATCAACACCGACAATACGCCGTCGGAATTCGAGAGCACCGAGTTCAACCGCGAGAAGATCGTCCTGCCGAACAGCACCATCACGGTGTTCATCGGCCCGCTGGACAAGGGCAGCTACAAGTTCTTCGACGACTTCCACCAGGACACCGGCAAGGGTGTCCTCGTGGTGGAGTAAAGCCATGCTGGGCGTCGCACTGCTGGTGTTTCGTGAAGTCCTGGAAGCCGCTCTGATCGTCACCATCGTCGCGGCGGCCACGCGTGGCGTCGCCGGCCGCGCCCGCTTCATCGGCGGCGGCATCGGACTGGGTATCGTCGGCGCGATCGTGGTCGCGCTGTTCGCCGGCGCCATCGAAGAGGCGGTCGGCGGTTCCGGCCAGGAATTGTTCAACGC
>DASTAL010000305.1:0-2357 GCA_035712685.1 Rudaea sp.
CGGCCACCATCGCGACGACATCGTCGAGACGTTGTTCCTGAACCTGTTCCATCACGCGACGATGAAGGCGATGCCGCCGAAGCTGCTGTCCGACGACGGCAAGCACGTGGTGATCCGCCCGCTCGCCTACTGCAAGGAAGAGGACATCGCCGAGTACGCGGCGCAGCAGGAATTTCCGATCATGCCGTGCAACCTGTGCGGCTCGCAGGAAACGCTGCAGCGCAAGGCGATCAAGCAGATGCTCGCCGACTGGGAGCGCAAGACACCCGGCCGCGTCGAAAACGTGTTTCGCGGCCTCACCGCCATTGCGCCTTCGCAGCTGGCCGACCGCAGGCTGTTCGACTTCGCCGGACTCGGCAGCCGCGGCGACATGCGCCACGGCGAAGCCGAGTGGCTGCTCGGCGATGGCGCCGCCGAATAATTTCCCCACCTTCCCCGGATTTTCCGCATGATGTGGTTTCGCAACCTCACGCTGTTTCGTTTCTCCGAAAAGACCGCCAGGTCGTTCAAGGCGCTGGAAGACAAGCTCGACAAGCACCGGCTGCGCGCGCCGGGGCCGCGGGACTTGGCGACGCAAGGATTCATCTCGCCGTTCGGTCGCGACGAGGACGTACTGACCCACAAGGTCGGCGATTTTGTCCTGTTGAATGTAGCCAGTGAGCGGCGTTTGCTGCCGAATTCCGTTGTTTCCGATGAATTGTCAGCGCGTTTAAAGAAAATAGCAGAAAAAGAAGGCAGGAAGGTCGGCTCCAAGGAACGCAAGCGCCTGAAGGACGAGATCCTGACCGATCTGCTTCCGCGAGCTTTCACGAAATTGTCGCGAACAGCCTGCTATCTGTCTTTAAAATCCGGCTTCGTCGTTCTTGACACCGCAAGCAGAAAATCGGCCGAAGAAGCAATAAGTCAATTGCGTCAAGCACTTGGAACATTTCCGGCCGTCCCCGTCGCGCCGGAAGAATCGCCGCGGCGCCAGATGACGGACTGGCTGATCCATGGCAAGCTCCCTGCAGGTCTGGTGCTTGGCGACGAATGCGAACTGCGTGACCCGGCCGAATCCGGCGCCGTGGTGCGCTGCCGCCGCCAGGACCTTGAAACCGATGAGGTGCGCGAGCATCTGAAGAGTGGCAAGCAGGCGTTCGCCCTCGGTTTGACCTTCGAGGAGCGTTTGGGCTTCACCCTCGGCGAGGACCTCGCCGTACGCAAGCTGCGCTTCCTCGACGTGGTGCAGGACGAACTGGAGGCTTCCGGACGCGACGCGGAAGCCGGCGACATCGACGCCACGTTCGCCCTGATGACATTGGAGCTGGAGCGCCTGCTGCAAAAACTGGAAGAGTGGTTCGGTTTGCCCCGGCCGGACGACAAGTAGCAAGGCGCATCCGGGGCGGGAATCGCATCATGACCGTCGCGGAAAACCAAAATTATCTGGAGCTGGCCACGCCCGATGGCGAAACCATCAAGGTGCTGCGGCGCGCGCACCCGCGCGCGCGCCGCCTGCGCCTGACCGTCACCTCCGGCGGCGCGCAGGTTTCGTATCCGCAGGGCACGCATCCGGCGCAGGTGTTCGCCTTCCTGCGCAAGCATGCGAACTGGCTGGAACGCAAGCTCGATGAGTTGCAGGACGGCGCCGCCCTGCCGCCACCGCTCAAACCCGGCGTGCCGACCGTGTTGCCCTTGCGCGGCGAGACCACGCGCCTGCAGTGGCGCGACGGCGCCTACCCGCACATCGAGCTGGCGGACGAACGCCTGGTGCTGTCGCTGCCCAAGCCGCACAACAAGCAGACCCTGCCGGCGGCGCGCGGCTTGCTGCATTCCTACCTGCACGCTCAGATCCGGCGAGACGTTTCGCGGCACCTGGCACGCTACACGCCCGACCTCGGCCGCGCCCCGACCGGCGTTCGCATCAAGCCGCTCAAGAGTTTGTGGGGCAGCCTCGACACGCGCGACCGCGTCACGCTGGACCTGGCCTTGGCTCTCGCGCCACCCGAGGCACTGCGCTACGTGGTCGTGCACGAGTTGTGTCACCTGCGCGTGCGCAACCATTCGCCGCGCTTCTGGGATCTGGTCGGCTCGATCGAACCGGATTGGCAGACGCAGCGCGACTGGCTAAAGGCCAGTGGCCAGGCGCTGAAAGCAGAACTGGCTCGCCTGATTCAGGCCTGAGCGCCGGCGGCGCCGAAGCCCAGCAGAGCCGCCGCGACAGCCGCTGCGGCTTCCATATGCAGATGGTGCGTGCCGGGCATGCGCAAAACCTCGATGCCATTCACTTGCGCGATGCGCCGATCCATTGCCGTGCGCGGCATGTAAGGCTGCTCGGGTTCGGCCAGAATCAGCGCGGTTGGCGCGCGAATGCCGCGCAG
>DASTAL010000306.1:0-1152 GCA_035712685.1 Rudaea sp.
AGGTGCGCCGGCTCAAGCATGTTGTTGTCGCGCCCGACCGCCAGGCTTTGCGCGTCGGCCAGCGCCTGCTGGAAGCGGCTTGTCAGCTTGTCCATTCGCATGGGTTCACCCCGAAAGGAAGACGGCCAAACGGCCGCGAGATGTCCCGTTTATGCGGTTTGGACCGCTACGTTTCAAGCGCGGCGGGACGTCTTTTCCAGCCAGATCAGGCTCGCCATGCGCCCAGACCGGGCGCCGTCGCGGCGGTACGAATAAAACCGCGCATCGGCGAAGGTGTCGAACCCACTACCGTAGATTCGAGTCACGCCAAGTGCTGCCAGACGCAGCCGCGCCAGCGCGTACAGGTCGCAGTGCCAGTGACCGGTTCTGGTCGGCACGAATGCAGCCTGCGCATCGGCGTGCTGGCGCACGAACGCATCGCGCACCTCGACCCCGACTTCATAGGACGCCGGACCAATGGCCGGACCCAGCCACGCCAGCAATTTTTCCGCCGTGGCGGTCATGCGCCGCGAGCAAGCCTCCACGATACCGCCGGACAATCCGCGCCAGCCGGCATGGATTGCCGCTATCTGCGTACCGTCTTCGGCGCAAAGCAGGATCGGCAGGCAGTCGGCCGTCTGGATCGCGAGCACGACACCGGGTTCGGCGGTGAACGCGGCGTCGGCCTGCGGCTCGCCATCGGGCACCTCGGCCGTCATGCGCAGGACGCGATCGCCGTGCACCTGTTGCAGCCAGCGCGGCGGCGACGGCAACGCGAAGGCGCGTTGCAACAAGGCGCGGTTGGCGCATACGGTGGCTTCGTCCTCGCCACTGCGCAAGCCGAGATTGAAGGCGTCGTAGGGTGGCAGCGAGTTACCGGGCATCTGGCGCGTGGTGGTCAGCGCATGCACGTGCGCCGGGGCGGGCCAATCCGGCACGACGACGGACGCCGCGATCGCGTCCGACGTAAATCGGGCCTCAGCCATGTTCCTTCGAATCCGCCCGCAGCGCCGCGATCAGCACCTGCATGTCGTGCGGCAATTCCGCCTCGACGCGGATCGTGCGGCCATCGGCCGGATGCGCGAATTCCAGTGTTTCGGCGTGCAGGGCCTGGCGCCGGAAACCGCGCATCGCATCGGTCAGCTCGGGCGTCGCGCCCTTGGGCAGCTTCAG
>DASTAL010000307.1:0-4473 GCA_035712685.1 Rudaea sp.
CGGCCGATACATGCGCGCGTTCCTGGCGGATGTTCTTGCGCTTCTTCGGCTTGAGCGCATCGAGGAAATCGTCGAAGTCCCGCCAGCCGCCCGATTCAACCGGCTTGTTCGCCCAGTGGAATTGCCAGTCGAAGCGCGGCAGCCATTCATCGCGATCGGCGAATGCCGCCGCATCGTTGTCGGTACAGAAATTCAGGTGCGCCGACGACAGGCCAAGCCGGTCGCATTCGCCCTGGATCGCATCGATCTGGAGCGCACGCAACGCGGGATCGCCGAACAGGCGCGGGCCGGCGACGGGTGAGTAGGGCACGGCGCACAGCAGTTTGGGATAGTAGTCGAGGCCGTTGCGCGCGTAGGCGTGCGCCCAACTCCAGTCGAACACGAATTCGCCGTGCGAATTGGTTTTCAGGTACAGCGGCGCGGCGGCAACGAGCCGGCCGCCTTGATACAGACCCAGATGATGCGGCGTCCAGCCGTGCGCGGCGTCAAGGCAACCGTGTTCTTCAAGCCCGGACAAGAACGCATGATCGAGGAACGGATTGTCGTCCGGAAGCAGGGCGTTCCAGTCCGCCGCCGGAATGTCGCTCAATCGTGCATGAAACCGAGCTGCATGCATGAATCGCTCATGTCGGGCCGAGTTTATCCAGGTATTTTTCCGCATCCAGCGCCGCCATGCAGCCGAATCCGGCCGAGGTCACGGCCTGGCGATAAACTTGGTCGGCCACGTCGCCGGCCGCGAACACGCCGGGCACGCTGGTCGCGGTGGCGCCGCCGTCGAGTCCGGACTTGATCGTGATGTAGCCGTTCCGCATGTCCAGCTGGCCGTCGAATAGCGCCGTGTTCGGCGTGTGGCCGATGGCCACGAAAAGGCCGGTAATGGCGAAGTCGCGTGTGCCGCCGTCCTGCGTGGATTTGACGCGCACGCCGGTGACGCCGGTCGCGTCGCCGAGTACTTCGTCCACCTGGTGGTTCCAGACGATTTCCACTTTTCCACTTTGCTGCTTGGCAAAGAGTTTGTCCTGCAGGATCTTCTCCGCCTTGAACTTGTCGCGACGATGCACGACGGTGACCTTCTTGGCGATGTTCGCAAGATAAAGCGCTTCCTCGACCGCTGTATTGCCGCCGCCGATCACGGCAACGTGCTGGTCGCGGAAGAAAAACCCGTCGCAGGTGGCACAGGCAGAAACACCCTGGCCCTTGAACTTGTCCTCGGACTCGATGCCGAGGTATTTGGCCGTGGCACCCGTGGCGATGATCAGCGCGTCGCAGGTGTATTCGCCGTTGTCGCCGACGAGGCGGAACGGCCGCCGCGACAGATCGGCCGTGTGGATATGGTCGAAAACCATCTCGGTGGCGAAGCGTTCGGCGTGCTTCTGCATGCGCTCCATCAGCCCCGGGCCCTGCAGGCCTTCCACGTCGCCGGGCCAGTTGTCGACGTCGGTCGTCGTCATCAATTGACCGCCTTGCTGCAGCCCGGTGATCAGCGTGGGCTTGAGGTTGGCGCGAGCGGCGTAGACCGCCGCCGTATAGCCGGCAGGCCCGGAGCCGAGGATGATCAGGCGCGAATGCTTGGGTGTGCTCATGTATAATTTCAGGTTGGGAAACGGACGCGAGACCCGAAGGATGGGGCGACTCTTGCGCCTAATCAAGTCCAAGAATCTGCAAGTCCGAGAATCTACCTTAACCCGGAGTCATCCATGCGCATTGGCGTTCCTTCCGAAACCAAGACCCTCGAAGGCCGTGTCGCCCTCGTCCCCGCCGCCTGCGCCGATCTCGTGCGCCGCGGCCATGAAGTGTTCGTGCAGGAAGGCGCAGGCACCAAGAGTGGCTTTTCCGACGACGAATACCGCCGCGTCGGCGTGCAGATCGCGGCGAACGCGAAGAAGCTGTACGAAAAGGGCGAACTGATCGTCAAGGTCAAGGAGCCGATCGCGGGCGATCTGAAATTGCTGCGCAAGGATCATCTGCTGTTCTGCTACTTGCATCTGGCGCCCGAGCCCAAGCTCACCAAGCAACTGCTCGACATCGGCTTGACCGGCGTGGCGTTCGAATCCGTACAGGAAGCCGATGGCTCGTTGCCGCTGCTGGCTCCGATGTCGATCATCGCCGGGCGCATCGCCGTGCAGGTCGGCACGACTTTGCTGCACCAGCCCGCGGGCGGGAAGGGCAAGTTGCTCGGCGGCCTGCCATCGACCGAGCGTGGCAAGGTCGTGGTGCTCGGTGCCGGTGCGGCCGGTGGCAATTCGGCGGCCCTGGCAGCGGCAGGCGGCGCGAACGTAGTGGTCTTCGACAAGCGCCAGGATCGCCTCGCCCAGATGATGGCGCTGGGCACCAACGTGACCGCGCTGTACCCGTACGAGGAATACGTGGCGCGCGAAGTGCGCGACGCCGACCTCGTCATCGGCGCGGTGCTGATCCCGAGCGCCAAGGCGCCGCACGTGGTCACGCGCGAGATGGTCAAGACCATGGAGCCGGGCAGCGTGCTGGTGGACATTTCCATCGACCAGGGTGGCTGTTTCGAGACCTCGAAGCCGACGACCTATGCCGACCCCACCTACCTCGTCGACGGCGTGACCCATTTCGCCGTCACGAACATGCCCGGAGCCGTGCCACAGACGTCCTCGCAGGCGATCTGCGCGGCGATCCTGCCGTATGTGCAGCGCCTGGCCAGCGACAAGCAGTGGCGCAAGTTCGCGCCGCTGGCCAGTGGCATCAACGTCGAGAACGGCAAACTCATCCACCCGGCGTTGAAAGGCATGAAATTATCCTGAAAACAATAGCCTAACAGCTGAATTTCAAGTAGATTCACGCGGTGGCGCGCGATTCCAGGAAACCAACCGGCGGCGATCCGTCCGCGGCGATGCAGCGGCGGCTGCGCGAAGCGGCGTTCTTGCTGCTCGCTCCGGTCGCCGTCTACCTGTTGTTGTGCCTGGTCACTTACAGCACGGACGATCCGGGCTGGAACCATGCCGCCGCACACGCGCAACAGGTGCATAACCTGGGTGGGGCGATTGGTGCATGGATCGCCGACATCGCCTTCTCGCTGTTCGGTTTCCTGGCCTACGCTTTCCCGCTGCTGTTGTTCACGGTCGGGCTGGCCTTGTTCCGCGTACCCGGCACCGACCAGAAATCCTCTCTGGAGCCGACGCTGCGCCTGATTGGCGGCGTGGCGTTCTTCATCGGCGGTACAGGCCTGGCCCACTTGCAGCTTTCCGCTGTCGGCATGCCTCCCGGGATCGGCGCCGGCGGCGTGCTCGGTGAAATCGTCGGCGGGCAGTTGCAGCGCGGCTTCGGCCATCTCGGCGCCAGTTTGTTCCTGCTCGCGATCTTCCTCGTGGCCCTGACCCTGGCGACCGGGATTTCCTGGTTCCGCGCAATGGACTCGATTGGTCGCGGCACGCTCGTCGTTTTCGGCTGGCTCGGGGCGAGCACGCGCAAGGCAGCCGACATCCGCGTCGCGCGCGCCGCGCGCAGCGCGCGCGAGGAAACGCGCAAGATCGAAACGGTCAAGCAGTCACGGCGCGAGCCGATCAAGATCGAACCGACGCTGGCACCGATCGAAAAGAGCAAGCGCGCCGAGGCCGAGCAGCAGATTCCGCTGTTCTCCGGCATCGCCGATTCCGACCTGCCGCCGCTGTCGCTGCTCGACGAACCGCAGCAGCAGGTCAAGGGCTATTCCGAGGAAACGCTCGAAGCCTTGTCGCGCCAGGTCGAACTCAAGCTCAAGGATTTCCGCATCGACGCGCACGTCGTGGGCGTGTTTCCGGGGCCGGTGATCACGCGCTTCGAGTTGCAGCCGGCGGCCGGCATCAAGGGCTCGCAGATCAGCAACCTCGACAAGGACATCGCGCGCGGCCTGTCGGTGATCAGCGTGCGCGTGGTCGACGTGATTCCGGGCAAGTCGGTGATCGGCCTGGAAATCCCGAACGCGAACCGCGAGATTGTCTACCTCTCCGAAATCCTGCGTTCGGAAAAATACGATACGGTGAAATCGCCGCTGGCGCTCGCGCTCGGCAAGGACATCGGCGGGCGCGCCGTTGTCGTGGACCTGGCCAAGATGCCGCACCTGCTCGTCGCCGGCACCACCGGTTCGGGCAAGTCGGTGGCGCTGAACGCCATGGTGCTGAGCCTGCTGTACAAGGCCACCGCGCGCGACGTGCGCATGATCATGATCGATCCGAAGATGCTGGAGCTTTCGGTCTACGAAGGCATTCCGCATTTGCTCGCGCCGGTCGTGACCGACATGAAGGAAGCCGCGAACGCGCTGCGCTGGTGCGTGGCCGAGATGGAGCGCCGCTACAAGCTGATGGCCGCGGTCGGCGTGCGCAATCTCGCCGGCTTCAACAAGAAGGTCAAGGACGCCATCGACAGCGGCAAGCCGCTGTCCGACCCGCTGTTCAAGGCGCCCGAGAACACGACGCAGCCCATCGTGGTACCGACGCTGGAACCGCTGCCCTACGTCGTCGTCATCAT
>DASTAL010000308.1:0-4588 GCA_035712685.1 Rudaea sp.
CATGCTGTGGTACAGGCGCAGGCGGCGTCCGTTGACGCGGCCGTGGGCCTCCTCCACGCGCATGTACGGACGCGAGAACAGCGACGTGGTCATGCCGACGAACGCGGTCAGCGCGATCAGGAACACATTGAACGGGTCGACGAAAAACTGTTCGTGCGCCACCAGCATGGAACCCTTGGCGATCACCCGCGCGGTGAGCGCGCAGGCGGCCGCGAACGTGGCAATGCTGAACGCGGCGTTGAGTTCCGCCGCCCAGCGGCGTGCGCCGAACACGGCGAGCGCGAGGCTGCCGGCGAGCGGGATGGCGAGCAGCAGGAGCAGGGCCATCAGTCCTCCCGGAGCCGCTCGATGTGGTGCAGGTCGAGGCTGTCGAATTGTTCGCGGATCTGGAAGAAGAACACGCCGAGGATCAACGTGCCGACGAGCACGTCGAGCGCGACGCCCAATTCCACCACCATCGGCATGCCGTAGGTGGCGCTGGTGGCGGCGAAGAACAGGCCGTTTTCCATGGCCAGGAAGCCGATCACCTGCGACACTGCCTTGCGCCGTGTGATCATCATCAGGAACGACAGCAGGACCACGGCGAGCGCGATGCCGAGCGTGCCGCGCGTCACGGTGGCGGACAATTGCGCGATCGGCTGGGCGAGCGCGAATGCGAAAACGACGATGACGATGCCAACCAGCATCGTCGCCGGAATGTTCAACTGGGTCTCTGTGTCCCAGCGCACGTCCAGGCGCGCGATCAGGCGGTGCAGGATCCACGGTAGCACGATGACTTTGAGGATCAGCGACAGCAGCGCCGATGCGTAAAGGTGCGTGGCGCCCGAGGTGTACGCGACGATCGCGGTGGATGCGGACAGCACGGCGCCCTGCAGCGCGAACAGGTTCACCAGCGAAAGGATGCGTCGCTGCGACAGCATCGCGAACGACGACAGCAGCAACAGCGCCGCGCCGAGGTTGATCAACTGCGATGCCCAGGTCGGTGCCGGCATGTCAGCTTCCGAGCAACTGGTGGACGAGCAGGCCAAGCACCGCGAACAGGAACGCGGTGGCGAGGAATTCCGGCGCGCGGAAAATGCGCAGTTTCGCGCTCGCGGTTTCGATCAGGGCGAGCGCGGCACCGGTGACGCCGAGCTTGAGCGTGGTAGCGACGATGCCGACCGCGAGTCCGCGCGGGCCGCTCGCCGCGGCGGTGAGTCCCCACGGCACGAACAGCGCAAGCCCGATCGCCATGAAGTTCATCAGCTTCAGCGCGGAGGCCCATTCGATCAGCGCCAGGTGGCGAGCGGAATATTCCAGCACCATCGCCTCGTGGATCATGGTCAGTTCCAGGTGCGTGGCCGGGTTGTCGATCGGAATGCGTGCGTTCTCGGCGAGCAGCACCATGGTGAACGCGACGCCGGCAAAGGCCAGACTCGGATAAATCGCGAACTCGCGGTGCGCGAGCGTGTCGACGATCGTCGGCAGCAGGGTGCTGCCGCAGATCAGTGAGGCGGTGAAAAACACCATCAGCAGCGCGGGTTCGGAGAGAAAACCGACGAGCATTTCGCGGCGTGCGCCGAGGCTGCCGAAGGCCGTGCCGATGTCCATGCCGGCCAGAGCGATGAAGACGCGGGCGAGCGCGAACAGTCCGACCAGCGCGATCGTGTCCGCGGCCGTGGCGAGCGGCGCGGTGATGCTGACGATCGGGATGATCGCGGCGGCCAGGCACATCGCACCGAATTGCACGTACGGCGAAGCACGGAACAGGCCCGACGCGCCGTGCGCGATCACGGCATCCTTGTGCACGAGCTTGCGCAGCACGCGGTAGGGTTGCAGCACGCCGGCGCCGCGCCGGTTCTGCAGCCAGGCGCGGCACTGATCGACCCAGCCCAGCAGCAACGGCGCGGCGAGGATCGACAGCAGCGCCTGGAACATGCCGAGCAGGATGTTCGTGGCGCTCACAGCACGAACGCCAGCAGTGCCACGAGCGTGGCGAAGCTGTAAAGCAGGTACAACGCGATGCTGCCTTGCTGCAACACGCCGATGCGCGCGGCGCTGGCTTTCACGGCGCGCGCGATCGGGTCGTAAACCCAGTCCCACCAGCGGTCGCCGAGATCCAGGAAATAGCGCGGCGCCGTGTCGAATGGCGACGGCGTCTGCCGGCGGATGCGGAACACGGGGCCAAAGATGCGCCGGATCGGCTGGCCAAAGCCTTCCGCCGTGTCCTGCATGCGCGCGGTTTGTGGAGGAAATCCGCAGTTCCACGGTGCGCTGCGCCGCGCGTGACCGTGGTAGACGAGGCGGACGATCAGGAACACGGCAAGCACCGCGGCGACGATGCCGCCGAGGAACGCGAGCGGGCTGTACACCGCGCGTTGCGGGGACGACGGCACCACCGTCCACCAAGAAGCCGCCTTGGCCCCGAGCCCGGTGCCGAGCAACAGTTCGTTGACGTGGTCGAGCCCGTGCAGCACGGCGCCGGGAAAAAGGCCGAGCGCGACGCAGGCGAGCGCCAGCCAGGCGAGCCCGGCGCGTTCGAGCCGGCTGGCATCGTGCGCTTGTTCGAGCGAGGCCTCGCGCGCGCGTCCGAGGAAGATCACGCCGTAGAACTTGACCAGCACATAGGCGGCGAGCCCGATCGTGAGCACAAACGCAGCCGCGCTCAGGGGGACGAGCATGTCGATCATGCCTTTCGGCAGCGACGGCGTGAACAGGTAGGCCTGCAGCAACAGCCACTCCGAAACGAAACCGTTGAGCGGCGGCAATCCGGCCATGGCGAGCGTGCCAAGCAGGGCGAAGCCGGCAACCCAGGGCATGCGGTGTATCAGCCCGCCGAGGCGGCCGAGGTTGCGCTGCCCGGTCGCGTGCAGCACCGAGCCCGTGGCGAGAAACAGCAGGCTCTTGAACTGGGCGTGGTTCAGGCAGTGGTACAAGGTGCCCGCCATCGCCAGCGCGGCGAGTGCATTGCTGCCGAAGGCGCGAAACAGCAGCGCCAGTCCGAGACCGGAGAAAATCAGGCCGATGTTCTCGATCGACGAATACGCGAGCAGGCGCTTCATGTCGGTTTGCACCGCGGCGAAGATCGCGCCGAACAGTCCGGTGACCGCTCCGAGCGCTAGTACTGCCGCGCCCCAACTCCATTGCGGCGCGTGGATCAGGTCGAAGGCGACGCGGATGCATCCGTATACCGCGGTCTTCAGCATGACGCCGCTCATCAGCGCGGAGACGGGCGAGGGCGCCGCCGGATGCGCTTCCGGCAGCCACACATGCAGGGGCACGAGACCGGCCTTGGCGCCGAAGCCGAACAGCGCGAGCGCGAACGCCACGCTGGCCCATCCCGGCGTCAACGTTGCCGCGCGCATCGCATCGAAAGTGAATTGCCACGAGCCGCCCTGCAATACGCCGAAGCACAGCAGCAACCCGATTGCGCCGATGTGCGCGAGCAGCAGGTAGAGGAAACCGGCGCTGCGGATCTCCGCCACACGGTGCTGGGTGGTCACGAGGAAATACGACGACACGGCCATGGTTTCCCACGCGACCATGAACGCGAACGCATCGTCGGCGAGCACGACGATTGCCATGCTGGCAAGGAAAACGTGGTATTGCAGGCACATCAGGCCCGGAACCGCCCCTTCGCCGGAACGGAAATACCCGGCGGAATAGATGGACACGCCGGCGACGGCGATCCCGATCAGCAGCAGAAAGAACGCGGACAGCGCATCCAGGCGCAGGTGCATCGGCAACTCGGGCAGGCCGATCGGCAGCGTGGCGGTTTCCGGAGGCAAGGCGAGCGCGGCATACGCGCAGACCGCGATGGCTGCCGCGACCACTGCCCCGAATGGAAACAGCACGCGGCTTACCCAGGTGAGATTGCGCGGAAACAGCAGCCCTGCCGCACCCAACACAACCCAGGCCATGACCAGCGTGAAGATCGAATGTATTGCGCTCGGCAGCGGCATGCAGAACCTTCCGACGGGACGTTCCAAGGCGCCGCCTGCGGCGGTGCGCTTGACAGCGTCGGACAGGATTATCATGCTGTGCGCATCGCATGTAAATACGATTTGCGCATGTCACGCGAGAACCGCAGTGCCCGTCTGACCATCCTTATCGATCCCGACAAGAAGGCGGTGTTCGAAGAATTGTGCCGGCTCGAGGATCTGACGCCGTCGCAAGTCGTGCGCCGCCTGATTCGCGGCCACATCGAACTGAAGTTGGGCCGGCCGTGGAAGCCGGGCGAAGGCCAGGCCGCGCCGAAACCGCCGGCGCATGCGAAACGCAGGAAGGCGTGAATTCCGTATCATCCGCGGATGACCCGCCGCCAAACGACCCGCGCTCCCAACCTGTTCCCCGAATCCGACGCGCTGAAACCACTTGCCGAACGCATGCGGCCGCGCACGCTCGACGAGATCGTCGGACAGACGCGCTTGCTTGGTCCCGGTACTGCCTTGCGTCGATCGATCGAGGCGGGGCACGTACATTCGATGGTGCTGTGGGGGCCGCCAGGCTGCGGCAAGACCACGCTCGCGCTGCTGCTGGCAAAGTACGCCAAAGCCGAATTCCGCGCGATCTCGGCGGTGCTGTCTGGTATCGCCGAAGTGCGCGCGGC
>DASTAL010000309.1:0-1950 GCA_035712685.1 Rudaea sp.
CGCGCGCGCTTGGCCATCACGCGGCCGCCGGTGATCGCGCCGGCGACGAGGAAGGTGCCCGTTTCGATGCGGTCCGGCAGCACGTCGTACTGCGTACCGTGCAGCCGCTCCACGCCTTCGATGACGATGGTGGCGGTGCCCGCGCCGGAAATCCTGCCGCCCATCGCGTTGATGCAATGGGCGAGATCCACCACTTCGGGTTCCTGCGCCGCGTTCTCGATGATGGTGGTGCCCTGCGCGAGCGCCGCCGCCATCATGATGTTCTCGGTGCCGGTGACGGTGACGATGTCCATGACGATGCGCGCGCCGCGCAGGCGCTTGGCGCGCGCCTTGATGTAGCCATTCTCCACCGAAACCGTCGCGCCGAGGGCTTCCAGTCCGCGGATGTGCTGGTCTACCGGACGCGAACCGATCGCGCAGCCGCCCGGCAGGGAAACATCGGCCTCGCCGAAGCGCGCCACCAGCGGGCCGAGCACGAGGATGGACGCGCGCATGGTCTTGACCAGGTCGTACGGCGCGAAATAGCGGTTGGCCGTACGCGGATCGACGTGGATCTTCATGCGCTCGTCGATGGTCAGCGACACGCCCATCTGGCCGAGCAGTTCCATCGTCGTGGTGACGTCGTGCAGATGCGGCACGTTGCCGATGCTGACCGGCTCGTCGGCGAGCAGTGTCGCGGCGAGGATCGGCAGCACGGCGTTCTTGGCACCGGAAATCCACACATCGCCGTTGAGGGGTTCGCCGCCGCTGATCACGATCTTTGCCATCAACTCATTCCTTGCTTTGCCGCCTCGTCGGGCGTCAGCGTACGCAGCGACAAGGCATGGATCTCGCCGCCCATCAGCTCGCCGAGGGTAGCGTAGACCATGCGATGCCGCGCCAGCGGCAGCTTGCCCGCGAACGCGGCGCAAACCACGGTCGCTTCGAAATGCACGCCATCATCGCCTTCAACCCGTGCCGTGGCGCCGGGCAGGCCCTGTTCGATCAAAGTCTGGATGCTGCGAGTGTCCATGCGCGGCTCGGAATATGGCGGGATGCGGGCGGCTGCGACGCGGTAGTCCCCCGAATCGTCTTCGCTGGAACGGGGCCCGTCGGTTACAATAAGCGAAGGTTGCGCATGGTACTCAAAATCCTTGGCCGCAGATACCCGCAGCGGGACGATCCCGCCATTTCCCTGCTCAATCCCGCCCTCCTTCCCGGTCCCTACCTCATGAACGCCCGCCTTGTGTCGCTTGCCGAGAATTCGCTGGGCAACCCGTTGCTCGACGCAGCGGCGCTCAAGCGCAACGCCATGAACGTGATCGACATCGAGGCGCGCGCGATCGAAGCCTTGCGCACGCGCATCGACGACAACTTCCTGCGCGCCTGCCTGCTGATGTTCGATTGCCCCGGCCGCGTGATCGTTTCCGGCATGGGCAAGTCCGGCCACATCGCGCGCAAGATCGCCGCCACGCTCGCCTCGACCGGCACGCCGGCGTTCTTCGTGCATCCGGCCGAGGCCAGCCACGGCGACCTCGGCATGATCACGCACAAGGACGTCGTGCTGGCCCTGTCCAATTCCGGGGAAACCGACGAGTTGCTCACCATCCTGCCGGTGATCAAACGCCAGGGCATTCCACTGGTGGCGATGACCGGCAATCCGTCGTCCTCGCTTGCCGAAATGAGCGACGTGCACCTGGACGTGAGCGTGCCGGCCGAAGCCTGCCCGCTCAACCTCGCACCCACGGCGAGCACGACGGCGGCACTGGTGATGGGCGACGCGCTTGCGATCGCGCTGCTCGAGGCGCGCGGCTTCACCGACGAGGATTTCGCCCGTTCGCATCCGGCCGGCAGCCTGGGCCGGCGCCTGCTGCTGCACATCGCCGACGTGATGCACGTGGGCGATGCGGTACCCAGCATCGGCGCCACGGCGAGCCTGTCCGAGGCCCTGATGGAAATGACGCGCAAGGG
>DASTAL010000310.1:0-10174 GCA_035712685.1 Rudaea sp.
GGCATGGCGTCGCGCGAGTTGATCGCCAGGTTCAGTATCGTCATTTCAAGTTGCGTGGGATCGGCCTCGATCGGCCACGGCGTCATTCCCGGCTCGAAGCGCAACGCGATGTTCAGCGCGAGCGTGCGCCGGAGCAGATCCTGCATCGAGGTGATCTGGTGATTCACGTCGATAAGCTCGGGCACCAGCGGCTGGCGGCGCGCAAAAGCCAGCAATCGCTGCGTCAATTCCGATCCGCGCAATGCAGCGCTGGCGGTCATTTGCGCCAAGGGGAGCAGCTGGTCGTCGCCTTGCAGCCGCTCGCTCAGCAGCTCGGCATTGCCGAGGATGACCGTGAGCAGGTTGTTGAAGTCGTGTGCGACGCCGCCGGTCAGCTGGCCGATCGCCTCCAGCCGCTGCGACTGCTGTGACCGCTCCCGCTGCGCGCGCGGCGCGGTGACGTCGCGGATCGCGCCCACCATGCGCACCGCCACCCCGTTTTCATCGCGGATGATGAAGCCGCGGTCGACTACGAATGCCGGTTTGCCGTCGGCGCGGATCAGGCGGTAGTCGTCGGACCACGTGCTGGCGGACGTAGCGATCGTCGAGAAGACCTTCTCGTTGACTCGCGCGCGGTCGTCCGGATGCACGTGGTTGAACCAGAAGTCGGGCGTGCTGCCAATACTTTCCGGATCGTAGCCAAAGGCCTCCCGGATACCCTCGCCCCACCACATGGTGTCCGTCTTCAGATCCCAGTCCCAGATCACGTCCTTGGTCGCCCGGCTCACCAGTCGGAATCGTTCCTGGTCGATGCGGGCGGCTTCCTCCGCGCGCTTGCGCGCGCCGATGTCGCGCTGCACCGAGACGAAATGGGTGACCTCGCCGTGTTCGTCCATCAGTGGCGTGATGTCGAGCTCGACCCAGAACTCTTCGCCGTGGCGCGTATAGTTGATCAGTTCGGCGCGCACGGAGTGGCGCTGCTCCAGCGCCCGGCGTATGCGGTCGAGTTCGGCGCGCTGGGTGCGCGGCCCCTGCAGCAGGCGCGGGGTGCGGCCAACGACCTCGTCGAACGCGAATCCGGTGCGCTGGGTGAAGGACGCGTTGACATAGACGATGCGCGGCCCGTCCGGTGCCGCGATCGAGTCTGCCTCGGTGATCAGCAGGATGTCGTTGAGCCGCGCCACGGCGCCGCCGAGCAGGCGCAGCCGTTCCTGAGCGGCAAGGCGCTCGCCGACGTCCTGGAAATGGATCGCGAGTCCGTCCGGAGTCGGGTAGGCGGTGACCTGCGTCCACAGGTCGAGCGGCGCGTAGTGCGAGGTGAACTGGACCGTTTCGCGCCGGCTCATCGCTTGCT
The DNA here is from genome assembly GCA_035712685.1 of Rudaea sp. GTDB lineage: Bacteria > Pseudomonadota > Gammaproteobacteria > Xanthomonadales > Rhodanobacteraceae > Rudaea. Next base: position 1,334 of record DASTAL010000310.1, read on the forward strand.
CGTACTGGCGCTGGTATTCGCTGCCGACGGCAGCGGGAAATTCGTCCCAGACGTTGCGGCCGAGCAGGTCCTGCGGCTGCCGTCGGAGCAGCCGCGCGGCTTCGGCGTTGACGTACGTGAAGCGCCATTCCTGGTCGAGCGTGAAGAATCCGTCGCTCAGGTTGTTGAGCGTTTCCTCGAGCTTGCGCGAGAGCCGGTAGGTCTGCGCGCGTGCCTCGAAGATCTCGGTGATGTCCTGGAATGCCCCATGCACGCCGACGATGCGACCGTCCGCGTCGCGCTCGGCCTCACCCATCGTGCGCACCCAGACGGGCGCGCCGGTACGGCTGAAGATCATGGCGACCTCGTCGAACGGCGTGCCTTGGGCAAGACACGCGTCGAACACGCTGCGCAGGCGGTCGCGAAATTCGGGCGCGCAGAACTCCACGCCTTCGTCGACGGTGGGCGAGTGGCCGGGCGGCATGCCGTGGATCAAGGCGGTCTGCCGGCTCCAGGTGATCCGCGGTTCGCCGACGCGGTAGCGCCACGCGCCGAAGCGCGCTGCTTCGCCGGCCATGGCGAGCAGGGTTTCGGCCTCGCGCGACCTGGCCTCGACCAGGCGTTGCTCGGTGAGGTCCTGCACGACGCCGGTGAAGATGCGTCGCTGCGCGGTATCGCGAAGCTCGCCGACGTCGCGCGCGATCCGGATGCTCCCGTCCGGGCGGCAGATGCGGTAGACGATGTCGAGTGTCGAGCGGCCCGCAACCGCCTCGGCCTGCTCTTGGCACAGCCGCTCGCGATCCTCCGGGTGGATGAGGGCGACGAACGCGTCGAACGAGCGGTCGAACGTCTGCGCGTCGACGCCGAAGATCGTATAGACGTTTTGCGACCACTCGAGCATGCCCGTCTGCAGGTCGAGTTCCCAGGTTCCCATGCGGATCAGGCGCTCGGCGATCTGCATCGCGGCTTGCTGCTGGACCATGCGCGAGTGCGCCTCCTCGAGTTCGGCCAGCCGGGTCACGTCGCGGGCGACCGCAAGCTGGGCGGGGCGGCCATTGAACTGCACCGGGTGCGTGCGGATGTCGACGTGCAGAATGCAGCCGTCGCGGGTCAGGTGGCGCCAGCAGCCGAACTCGTTCGCTTCGCCGCGCGGGATCACCGCCGCTTGGAGCAGCTTGGGAACGTCTTCGGCAGGCCGAAGCTCGCGCAGCGTCAACGTGAGGAATTCATCGCGTGTATAGCCGTACCTGGCCAGGGCAGCCTCGTTGACCTCCAGGATCGCCAGGGATTGTTCATCGAAGACCCACATTGGATCCGGATGATTCTCGAAGAACAGCGACGACAGAATCATGGCAGGCGCTCGCTGATTCAGCGTGCCTGCTGCGTGCGGGCGAGGGCCCAGTCGACCGCGGCTTCCGCGTCCATCGGGTCGCAGATCTCGCTGCCCTGGGCGAAATCGCAGCCGACATCGGACACGAAGCGCAGAGCCGCCTTGGTGTCCACCCCATTGGCGATCAGGCGCAGGCCAAGGCTTTGCGCAAGGCCGACGATCGCGAGGATGATCTTGCGCGACTCTTCGGAAGCGGGAGAAGTCCGCACGTAGGATCCGTCGATCTTCAGCTCGGAGATGGGAAGCCGCGCGAGCTGGACCAGGGACGAAGGCCCCGCGCCGACGTCATCCAGCGCGAGATGGAACCCGCGGACGCGCAACTGGGTCATGAGATCGAGGGCCGCACCGGGGCTGGCCAGCGCGCTGGCTTCCGTCACCTCGACGATGATGCGGCGCGGCTCGATGCGGTGGCGCGCGCATTGCTCCGAGAGCATGGCGACGATGGACGTGTCGCCGAGAGCGCCACCCGGCACGTTCAGCGAAAGCATCAGCGAGTTGTGGCGGAACGCATCCGCGAGCCAGCCGATCGCTTGCGCGGCGACCTGCTCGGTCAGGGCGACGCAGCGGGCGCCGAGCAATGCGACGACGCGTTCCGCCGCGAGCAGGCCGCGCGCCGGGTGCGTCCAGAATGACTTTGCCTCGAATCCGGCGAGGGAGCCGTCGCGGCAGCTGATCTTCGGCTTGAACCGCACCGTGATCCGGCCGCTGTCGATCGCCGCGTCGAGTCCGGACGCATCGGGGCTGTCCGGATCCGATGGCGAGGAACTCGTTGGCGCGGGCGCCGCGCCGGGCGCTTCCGCCAACAGCGCGCGGAAGGCAGCGACCCGGACCGGCTTGGCGAGCAGGCCCGCCACGCGGATTCCCCTCTCGGCAGCCGTTCGGCTGGCGGCTTCAAGCACACGGCTGCCGACGCCGCTGGTCAGGATCAGGGCCGCCTCGACGTGCCTTTCGGCGAGCCGATGGATGACCTCGATGCCATCCACTCGCGGCATCATCAGGTCGACGACGATGTGGGTCGGCTTCCACTCGGCAATTACCTGCAGGAATTCGTCCGCGTCGGTGGTGGAGCGCGCCGCGTAGCCGGCGCTGCGCGCAATCGCGCAGAGCGTTTCACCGACGGTCGCCTCGTCGTCGAGCACCAGGATCCTTGCAGGCTCGGTCTCGTGCACTCGGTACACCCTCGTGGTGTGCGCAGGCGATCGCTGCACGCGCGCTCCCCTCGGCGTCGCGCTGGGTCTCCGTGGATTCAACCTCTTGCGGAAGCCAAGGCTACCGGTTCGACTGTAGCGCTTCGTCCGATGGTTCGCCAGTGATACTTTCGAGGCGCGCATGTGCAATACGTTCATCCAGGTATCGTGGCCCGCATCCCCAGTCCCGCTCCGGTCAGGCCGGGAGATCAAGGGAGCGCAACGCCTGTGCGATGCGCGTACGTTCGAGTTCGAGGTGAGTGAAATCGGCACCGCTGCGATCGGGTTTGCTGGCGTGTACGCGCTGGATAGCGCCGTCGATGACGTCGAGTTCGACCATCAGGTCGTGACGCAGGAACAAGGCGCGGAACGAGTCGGTATCGTTGGTCGGCATGTCTGGGTGGGCTCCCTGCTGGGTCAGCGGGTCGCGCGACACTCGGCAACGATCTGCGCGGGCGCGTGCGGTTGTGCAGCATCGTAGAAGCCCGAAGGCAAGTCCGGAATCCGTGCGAATACGTATGGCTGCGTGCTACGGAGTTGACAGGCCGCTTGTTGTAAGTGAGAATCGTTCTCATCTAATCGATGCTTCGCCAACGTGACCAAAACGACTGCCAGCTGCCTTGCAGCCCTCGTCATCGCCGCTGCCGCGACCGGGCAGGCTGCGCCGACGCCGGCCAGCCTGGGCGAGGCCATCTTCCGCGACACGTCGTTGTCGTCCTCCGGCAAGATGGCGTGCTCGACCTGCCACGATCCGGCGAAGGCTCACGCGCAGGACAACGATCTCGACGTGCAGCTGGGCGGCGCGAAGCTGGCCACGCCGGGATTCCGTGCGGTGCCGTCGCTGCGCTACATGAATATGAATATTCCGTTCTTCTTCGCCGGCGATGGCACGCCGACCGGCGGCTTCACCCGCGACGGCGGTGCGCGCGACCTGGTCGAGCAGGCGCATACCCCGATCCTGGCGGCGCACGAGATGGGCAACGTGGATGCGACCGGATTTGCCACGCGCCTGCGTGCCGCCGCCTACGCGAACGATTTCCGCAGCGTGTTCGGCGCCGACGTGTTCGCGAAACCTGATCGTACGTTGCTCGCGGCTGAATATTCGCTTTCCGAATACCAGAACACGGCGCGCGAATTCCATCCCTTCGATTCCAAATTCGATCTGTTCCTGCAGCGCAAGCTCACGCTCTCGCCGCAGGAATTACGCGGCTTCGCGCTGTTCAACCGCCGCGACAAGGGCAATTGCGCGAGTTGCCATCCGAGCACCCCGGTCAACGGCCAGCCGCCCGTGTTCACCGACTACACCTACGACAACCTCGGCGTGCCGCGCAATTCGCGGATTCCCGCGAACGGCGATCCGGATCATTTCGATATGGGCCTGTGCGGCCCGTTCCGCAACGATCTCGCCGAACGCACCGAACTGTGCGGCCAGTTCAAGGTGCCGACGCTGCGCAACGTCGCCACGCGCCGCGTGTTCTTCCACAACGGTTATTTCCATGATCTGGAATCGGCGCTCGAGTTCTACGTGCAGCGCGATACCAACCCGGAAAAATGGTATCCGCTGGACGCACAGGGCAAGCCGCGCAAATTCGACGACATCCCGGCGTTGTTCGCGCGCAACGTCAACACGTCCGAGGCGCCGTACAACCGCAAGCCCGGCCAGGCGCCGGCGCTGTCGGATGCGGAAATCGATGACGTGGTCGCTTTCCTCAAAACGCTGACCGACGGCTACGACCCGATCACGGATACCGCCGACCCGGCGCGCGACACGGCGCCTGCCACGAATTGACAAAAATGGAGAGTGCAACAATGCTACATCGTATACTCGCTCTGGCGGTGGCTGCCTGCTGTGCCGGCGTGGCTCCGGCCGTGCATGCCGACGACACGGCGCGCAAATCCGAAGTCGAAGCGCTGCGTGCCGAGGTCGCCGCGCTCAAGGCCGAAGTCGAGCAGATGCGCTTAGCTCCGGTTCGCGACACGACTGGCGCGGCGAGCGCCGCAGCGGCGCAACCGCCGGCTACCGCCACCGCGGCAAATGCCGTTGCCAGTGCGCCGAATCCCGGCACGACATCGCCCAATCCCGGCAATGCGGTGGGCGAGGGCACCACGCTGTGGGGCTACGGCCAGCTCGACTACAACCGGCCGACGGCGCGCCCGGCCGATGCGCAGTTCGACCTCAGCCGCGCGGTGATCGGCTTCAACCACGCGTTCGACGAATCCACGCGCCTCTACGGCGAGCTGGAGTGGGAACACGCGATCGCCTCGGCGGAGGATGCCGGCGAATCCGAGGTCGAACAGTTGTACATCGAGCACACGCTGGCGCCGAGCTACGGCGTGCGCGCCGGACTGATGCTGGTGCCGATCGGTCTGCTCAACGAGCATCACGAGCCGACCCAGTTCTACGGCGTGGAGCGCAATTTCGTCGAGCAGGCGATCATCCCCAGCACCTGGCGCGAGGGTGGCATCGCCGGTTACGGCAACACGGATTCGGGCTGGCAATGGGATATTGGCCTCGTCACCAGCCCGAACCTGGGCAAATGGGATCCGACGTCCGATGAGGGCCGCGCTTCACCGCTCGGCAGCATCCACCAGGAGCTGCAATTGGCCAAGGCGCACGATGTCTCGCTGTGGGGCCGGCTCAACTGGCTCGGCGTCCCCGGACTCAACGTCGGCGCGGCGTTCTTCGCCGGCAAGATCGGCCAGGACACGAGCCGGCAGTTCGATGGCGATGCGAACTTCCCGGCAGACAATTCACGCCTGCTGCTGGGCGAGGCGCACGTGCGCTGGCAATCCGGCCCGTGGGATTTTGCGGCGTTGTATACACGCGGCACGATCAGCGACACGCAAGATCTGAACCTGGGCTTCCTTGGTCAGCCGACGCCGGTGCCGAAATCGTTCTGGGGCGGCTACGCGCAGGGCGCCTGGCGTGCGCTGGAATGGAACCGCTCGAGCCTGGTGCCGTTCCTGCGCTACGAGGAATTCAACACCGGCGCATCCTATGCCGCGCAGCCGCAGGGCCTGGGAACGCCGGCATTGCCGACGCAGCGCGTGTGGACGGCGGGCCTCAACTACTACTTGAATCCGAACGTGGTGTTCAAGATCGACTACCAGAATTTCCGCTACGATGATGTGCTGCTGAATTACGGCAACCGCTTCGATCTGGGCATCGGGTATCAGTTCTGACCATGCAGGTGCGCTGGCTTCTACCGCTGGGCGTCAGCGCGACGGTGGTCGCGCAGGCCGCCTACGCCGTGCAGTACCTGACGCTGGAGCAGGCGCAGCAGGCCGCGTTCGCGCAAGGATCGCGCTTCGTGCCGGTCGCGACGACCATCGACACGGCCGCGCTCGGCGCACCTTCCGGATGGATGCCACTCGTCTGGCGCGTGCAGCGCGACGCCGAAACGATCGGCTGGTTTTTCGAGGACGCGGTGATCGGCAAGAGCGAACTCATCACCTATGCGCTCGCCCTCGACGCATCCGGCAAGGTGACTTCGCTGGAGGTGCTCGAATACCGCGAATCGCACGGCGGCGAGGTGCGCTTGGCCGGCTGGCGCAACCAGTTCACCGGCAAGACCGCGGCCGATGCGGTCGCGCTCGACCGCGACATCCGCAACATCTCCGGTGCGACGTTGTCGTGCCGACACCTGACCGAGGGTGTGCGCCGGTTGCTGCAGCTTTACGCCCATGTCCTGGCGGCGAAGCCGTGAACAGCGTCCGCCGCGCGCGTCCCTGGCTGGGCACGATTGTCGATATCCGCGTCGACGGCATGGAAACGGCGCGCGCGCTGCGCGCCGTTGATGCGGCCTTCGCCGAAGTCGCCATGGTGCACCGGCTGATGAGCTTCCACGGCGACGACAGCGACCTCGCGCGCCTGCGCCTTGCGCCCGTGGGCACGGCGGTGCGCGTGAACGCGCGCACCCGCGAGGTCCTGGACTGGGCCTTGCGCATCGCGGCGGTGTCCGCTGGAGCGTTCGATCCCACCGTGGCGGCGGCCCAAGTCGCGCGCGGCGCCTTGCCGGTTCCGCGTTCGACGTTCGTGCCGGATGGCGATGCAAGCTGGCGCGACATCGAACTGCTCGACGGCGAACGCGTGCGTCTGCGCCGGCCATTGTGGATCGACCTCGGCGGCATCGCGAAAGGCTATGCGGTGGATCGCGCCATCGAGGTGTTGCGCGCACATGGGGCGATCGACGCCTGCGTGAATGCCGGCGGCGACCTGCGCGTGGCCGGCGCGCTCGTCGAGCGCGTGCACCTGCGCGATGTGTGCGGCGGTCTTGCCGCGGGAATTGAATTGAGCGACGGCGCAGTCGCGACCAGTAACGGATCGAATACCTTGCATGGCGCGATGGGTGCGGGCGCGTGGGAAGGCCTGACCGCCAGTGTCGTCGCGTCGCGCTGCATCGTCGCGGACGCGCTGACCAAGGTCGTGCTCGCGCGCGGCGATGCGGCACGGGCCATGCTCGCGGACTTCGCGGCGCAGGCGTGGACGCATCGCGCCGCGCACGGCTGGCGCCCGCTCGATCGCGCCGCATGAAACACGCGCGACGCAAGACGATGCGCGGCCGCGGCCATTTTTCGCGGCGGCGGAAGTTCCTCATCTACGGTGTCCTCGCTGCGCTCTGGGGCAGCGGGGCGCTTTGGCTCGTTTTCCACTACTTCCTGCCGCAGCGCGGGCCGTTCGGGAACATGCCGAATCCCGCGGAACGCTGGCTGATCGCGCTGCATGGCGCGGCCGCGTTCGCGACGTTGTGGATGGGCGGCTGGCTCTGGCACGCGCACGTCGCGCCGTGGTGGCGCAACGGCAAGCGTCGCCGCAGCGGCATGTTCCTCGTCGTGCTCGGCGGCGCGCTGATCGTCAGCGGCTATGCGCTGTACTACGCGAACGACGACGGCCTGCGCCGCTTTGCTTCGACGCTGCATTGGCTGCTCGGCTTGCTGTTCGCGTTGCCGCTGGTGATCCATGGCGTGCGCAGCGGGCGTTATCGCGCCCCGCAACACGGCTCAGGCCGGCAGGAACTTCACCAGCACGACTTCGCCGCCGCCGTCGACGACGACGCGCTCGCCGGCAGGGTCCGCCGGCAACAGGACAGCTTCACGAGCCGCGATGGCCGACGCTGAATCCTGGCCCTTCACGTTCGCGGTGCCGCCGGCGAGGTAGACGAACCAGGTCGCGTCCGGAAAAAACACCATCGGTCCGACCAGCGGACGCACCAGGATTTCCGCACGGCAGCGCTCGCGCCGCGTCATCACGTTGAAGTCGCGCACGGGGCCGGCGAGCAATTTGCCGAATACGGGCGCCTCGCCGGCGAACGGCACGAAGCGCAGGCGCTGGTCCAGGCGCAGCGTTTCCGCTTCGTCGAAGCGCAGTTCCATGCCGACGCCTTCGAGCAGGGCGATGTGGCGGTCGCAGCCGGGAAATGGCGAAAACGCGCCGTCGCTCTCGATCTCGGCGATGCTCACGCGCCAATCGAAAGGCGCGGCCGCATCGGCGCCGGACTCGGGAAAGGCGGCGAGTTCCGTCGTCCAGCCGCCGCCGTTCTTCCAGCGCATGCGACGGTAATCAACATGGCGCAACACGCGCACACGCATCAGCCGGCGCCCAGGAGCGCGTACAAACGCGCGGTGGAACCGGCCAGGCTTTCGCGCCAGTCGAAGCCGACGATGGGCTTGCCAGTGACGGCATCGTCGAAGTCCTCGCGCTGTCCGGGCGCGAGCAAATGCCGGTAATCCACGGTGATCTCGGTGCCGGGCGCCAGGTCCGCGAGTGCGAACACGAAGCCCAGATGCCACAGTCCGCACGGATCGAAGGAATGGTTGATGTAGCACTCGTCCGGCCATTCCGGCGTGACCGTGTAGCGATCCTCGAACCAGCGCACGGTGGAGGCCAGCAGGGCGCGCGCATCGGGCAGCGCCTCGACCTCTGTCCACTTGTACACTTTGCGGATATCGTCCGGTGCGGTGATGAGCTTGCCCGCCGGCACGGGTTCATCGAGGAACAGGCCCTTGCCCGCGCCGGGGATCTGGGAAGGGCAAACGCGGTAGCGGGGCAGGATCATGGGGTCGGCTTGATTTTGCGGCGACGGATGATCGCACGAAACGTTCACGTCATGCGCAAGGTTCGCGGCGCTCGTCCAGCAACGCGCCGAGGTCGGCATCCTTGTCTTGCCACACGCCGTTCATCCAGCGCTGGAAGCGCACGCGGAATTCGCGGTCGCCCTGGTAGTCGCCGGTGGTGAATTCGGCGGGAATGGGGCGTTGCCGCACACGCACGCGGATTTCGGGGAT
>DASTAL010000311.1:0-2945 GCA_035712685.1 Rudaea sp.
TTTCCACTTCAACAAGCGGAACACGATGCTGGTCTTGAGCACACCCAGCCCATAGCGCAGCGAACGCGCAAAGCTGATCTGGCTCGCTTCTGGAAAATATCTCGTCGGACAGGACACTTCGCCGATGTGCATGTCGAACGCCAGCGCTTGCACCAGCATCTGGTTGTCGAACACGAAATCGTCGGAGTTCGCCGCCAGCGGCAGGGTTTCCAACACCCGCCGCGAAAAGGCCCGGTAGCCGGTGTGATATTCGGACAACTTGGCGCCGACGACCAGGTTCTGCACGAACGTCAACCCGCGATTGAAGACGTATTTATACAGCGGCATGCCGCCGGCAAGCGCGGTATTGCCCAGAATGCGCGAACCCAGCACGACGTCGTACACGCCGGACGCGATCATCGCCGCCATCGGAGTAATCAGGCGCGGATCGTACTGGTAGTCCGGGTGCAGCATCACCACGATGTCCGCATCGGTCTGCAATGCCAGCGTGTAGCACGTCTTCTGGTTGCCGCCGTAGCCGCGATTGCGCGGATGCCGGTGGCTGCGGATGCCCAGGCGCTCGGCCACGGCAAGGGTCGCATCGTCGCTGGCGTCGTCGACCAGCACGATGTCGTCGACGACGTCGTGCGGAATCGCGTGAAAGCACTCCTCCAGGGTCTTCTCGGCCCGGTAGGCCGGCATGACGACGGCGATTTTCTTGTCGTGCAGCATGCCGCGATTGTCCCATGCACAAGCGCCGCAGACCAAGCCCGCCCTGCTAAACTTGACGATCCGATTCGACTGCCCGCGCCATGACCGACACCAGCCCCGTCAGCCACAATTTCATCCGCCAGATCGTGCTCGACGAGCGCGCCGCCGGCAAGCACGGCGGCCGCGTCGGCACGCGCTTTCCGCCGGAGCCGAACGGCTACCTGCACCTGGGCCACGCCAAGTCGATCTGCCTGAATTTCGGCATCGCGCGCGAGTTCGGCGGCACCTGCAACCTGCGTTTCGACGACACTAATCCCGCGAAAGAGGATGTCGAATACGTCGAGTCGATCAAGGCCGACGTGCGCTGGCTCGGCTTCGACTGGACGGAACTGCGCCACGCCTCGGATTATTTCGAGGTGTTCTATCGCTGTGCGGAGAAACTCATCCGCGACGGCAAGGCGTTCGTTTGCGACCTCACCGCCGACGAAGTACGTGAATACCGCGGCACGCTGACCGAACCCGGCCGCAATTCGCCGTTCCGGGATCGTTCGATTGAGGAAAACCTCGACCTGTTCGCAGCGATGCGCGCAGGCGAATTCGCCGATGGCGCCAAGACCCTGCGCGCGAAGATCGACATGGCGAGCGGCAACATCAATCTGCGCGATCCGGCCCTGTACCGCATCCGCAAGGTGCCGCACCAGAACACCGGCGACGCGTGGTGCATCTACCCGATGTACGACTACGCGCATTGCATCTCCGACGCGGTCGAAGGCATCACGCATTCGCTGTGCACACTCGAGTTCGAGGATCACCGCCCGCTCTACGACTGGTGCCTGGCGCAGATCGACCTGCCGAATCATCCCGAACTCGTGCAGCCGCTCGTCGATGCCGGTTTCAAGACGAACGTGAGCACGCCGCGTCAGATCGAGTTCGCGCGCGGCAACCTCGACTACACGGTGATGAGCAAGCGCAAGCTCATGGAACTGGTGCGCGACGGCCTCGTCGCCGGCTGGGACGACCCGCGCATGCCGACGATCTCGGGCCTGCGCCGGCGCGGTTTTCCACCGGCGGCGATCCGCACGTTCTGGGAACGCGCGGGCGTTACCAAGCAGAATTCGACGATCGAGTTTTCCGTGCTGGAAGGCTGCGTGCGCGAAGTGCTGGATGCGAACGCACCGCGCCGCTTTGCCGTGCTGGATCCATTGAAACTCGTCATCACGAACCTGCCGGACGATCACGTCGAGACGCTGGCGTTTCCGAATCATCCCAAGAACGAAGCGTTCGGCACACGCGCCGTCGCGTTCGCGCGCGAGCTGTGGATCGAGCGCGAGGATTTCATGGAAACGCCGGTGAAAGGCTTCCATCGCCTCGTGCCGGGCGGCGAAGTGCGCCTGCGCGGCGTCGGCATCGTGAAGTGCACCCAAGTGATGAAGGATGCGGACGGCAAGATGATCGAGTTGCATTGCACACTCGACGCCGATACGCGCCATGGCATGCCCGGCGCCGAACGCAAGGTCAAGGGCACGATCCACTGGGTCAGCGCGCGCCACGCTGCCGAAGCCGAAGTGCGTTTGTACGACCGCCTGTTCAACGTCGTGAATCCCGACGACGATTCGGACGGCAAAACCTACCGCGACCACCTCAATCCCGACTCCAAACGCATCGTTCACGGCTGGCTCGAAGCCTCGCTGGCCGATGTCGCGCCGGAAGCCGCGTTCCAGTTCGAGCGCCTGGGTTTCTTCGTCGCCGACCGCCACGATAGCGCGTCGGGCAAACCGGTGTTCAACCGCACGGTGACGCTGCGCGATTCGTGGGTGAAGGCGGCGGGCAAATGAGCGCACGATGATCCCGGCCCAACTGCACCTCACCCTGCCCTTGTGGCTGCGCGACAAGATGGATGAGTCGCGTCTGTACGCCGACGACGCTGCGAAGGTCGCGCTCGCGATCGAGCTGGCGCGCGGCAACGTCGAGAACCGCGGTGGCGGCCCGTTCGGTGCGGCGGTATTCACCGGCGAGGGCCGCCTCGTCGCCGTCGGCGTCAACCGCGTCGTGCCGCAGAACTGTTCGGTGGCGCACGCCGAGATGATGGCTTACATGCTCGCCCAGCAGCGTCTGCAACGCTTCCGCCTCAACGAAGATGGAACAAGATTCGTGCTGGCGACCAGCGCGCAACCGTGCTGCCAATGCTACGGCGCCACGGTCTGGGCCGGGATCGACGAACTGCTGATCGGCGCGCGTTCGGAAGATGTCGAGGA
>DASTAL010000312.1:0-5407 GCA_035712685.1 Rudaea sp.
ATCTTCCATTCCTTCGCCATCAGCTCGCAGTGATCGCCCATCGACATGCCGGTGCGCGGCTCCATCACGCCGGGGAAGCTGGGCTTGAGCTCGGACAGCGAAAATCCGCTGACGGCCGTCTTGAACTTTTCCCACCCACCACGGGCGCGATTGACGCGCAGCAGGCGTTGCTGCAAGGCGCGGCTGTAGACGATGGGCACGTCGCTGGTGGTGTCCGCGCCACCGGCAATGCCGGCTTCGATCTGTCCCGCCGCGATCTTGTTGGCGATAACGATGGCGTTGTCGAGCGAGGTGCCACAGGCGCGCGCCGTGGTGATGCCGGGCGTGGTCGGCGCGAGGCCCGAAGACAGGGTCGCCTCGCGCGCCAGGTTCCAGTCGGAAGCGTGCTTGATCACCGCGCCGAACGCGACCTCGCCCAGTTCCACGCCATGCAGGCCGAACTTTTCGACCAGCGCGCCCAGCGTCTTCACCGCCATGCCGAAATTGCCGACATCCGCGTAAGCGGTGTTGTTGCGGCAGAATGGAATCCGCACTCCGCCGAGGATGGCGACGCGTTGCGGTGTGGTAGGCATCGCGATCTCTCCTTCAATTCGCAGGCGCTTTACCCCAGAGTTCTTCGTTCGCGCGCCACATTTCCAGGAACCAGGCACGAAACATCGGGATTTCGTCTCCGCGCGCGGCATCGTCCATCATCGCCAGCGCCGTGTGCGGGGACATGCCTTCCGTGGTCACCTTGATCAGGGTGTCGAAAAGCTCCGTCCACAGCGGAGTGTAAGCGATGCGCGGCGCAAGCGTACTCACGCGTTTGCGTTCCGCCGCCGCGTCGCCGGCACCACGGCGTTGCGCCACCGCCTGCACCCACGGCGAATCGGCGAGGATCAAAAGCACCTCGAAACCGGCGTGTTCGAGGAAAGCACGCACTTCGTCGGGCGTGGAAAACTGGTTGCGCGCCACATCCTTGCGCACCGAGAAATCCGCCGAGCGGTACTGCGCCGCCTCGAGCGCGAAGCGCCTCCAGCCGACGCGGCTGACAAGATTCCAGGTGTCGAAGTACACGAGCCCCCCCGGCTTGATCACGCGCGCGAGTTCTTCGAGGTAGAGGTAAAAGTCCTCTTTGTCCATGTGGATGAATACGGCGACGCTGTAAGCCTTGTCGAAGCCGGCATCCGGCAGGGGATGCAAACTGGTACGCACCAACTCCGTGAAACCCACGTTGGCGTGGGCGGCCAGGCGTTCGCGTGCCACGCCGAGCATGTTGGCGGAGATGTCCACACCTTCCCAATGCGCCACGGTGGGCGCCAGCAGGCTGCCGATACGGCCGACGCCGCAACCGAGTTCGAGCACGCGGTCGCGCTGGCGCAGATCGAGCGCGGCGGTTACCTGGCGCGCACTGTATGTACCGGTAAGCCGCAAGACATCTTCGTTCGCGCTGCCATCGACGGCAATGAACGCGCCTTTCGTGGTACGGGCCTTGTCGTCCCAGAAGTCCTTGTAGTTTTGCATCGATGTACCAGTCATGCGGCCAGCGCTTGGATCGCATAGTATACGTGGGGCCCCGTTCAATCGCCCAATACCGGGCGCCGGTCGGCTCGCAACGCCTTGCCGAACATGCGGTAGTGGTCTTCGCGCATGCCCAGCGCCGCGTAAGTGTGTTGCGCACGCACGTTGTCGCGTTCCACGTACAAGCGTATGCCGACGACATCGGCGCGCTCCGCCGCGCGGCGTTCGACTTCCGCGTACAGCGCGCGAAATACGCCATGCCGGCGATATTCCGGCGAGACATAAACACTTTGCAGCCACCACCAGTCGCCGTTGCGCCAATCGCTCCACTCGAACGTGACCATCAGGCAGCCCGCGACGACGCCATCGCTTTCAGCGACCAGATAGAAGCCGCGCGTGGGTTCGGCGAGCACCCGCGCGACGCCGGCGCGCAATGTCGCCGGATCGAGCGTCTTGGCTTCCGTCTCGATGGCCATTGCCGCATTGAACGCGGCCAGGACCTCGCAATCGTCCGCCTGCGCGGCGCGCACCCGAACCTCAACGACATCGGTCATCGTTTGCCTCGCTTGCGTGAACTGCCCAATTTGCGCGTGAGCGTGTTGCGTCCCAGACCGAGTTGCTCCGCCGCCCGGCCGCGCTGGTTGCCGTTTTCCGCCAGAGCCGCTTCGAGCAGGGCCTGATCGAACCCGTCGCGCAATTGTGCATAGATATTTCGCTCGCCGCGCGCAAGACGCTCGCGCACCACCGATCGCAACGGCGCGCGCCAATCCGCCATGCTCGAAGACACCGCGGCGTCGGTTTCCGGCAGATCGGAAACACGAATCTCGCGCCCCGGCGCCATTACCGCCAGGCGCCGGCACAGGTTTTCGAGCTGGCGTACATTGCCCGGCCACGGCATCTGCGCCAAGGCGCCGAGCGCCGCCGGTGAAAACGTCTTCGCGTCCAGGCGCATGTCGCTGGCGGCGCGGGCGAGAAAACGCGCCGCCAGCAGGGGAATATCCTCGCGCCGCTCGCTCAACGGCGGCAGGCGCAAGCGCACGACATCGAGGCGGTGCAGCAGATCGGCGCGGAACTGCCCGGCTTCGACTTTCGCGTCGAGATCCTGGTGCGTGGCCGCGATCACGCGCACGTCGGCGCGGATCAACTCGCGCCCGCCGACGCGATAGAACTCGCCCTGCGCGAGCACGCGTAGCAGACGCGTCTGCAGGGCCAGCGGCATGTCGCCAATTTCGTCCAGGAACAGCGTGCCGCCCTCAGCCTGCTCGAAGCGACCCGGATGGCGCTTGAGCGCGCCGGTGAACGCGCCGGCTTCGTGGCCGAACAGTTCCGATTCGAGCAGTTCGGCCGGAATCGCCGCCGTATTCATCGCCACGAAGGGTCGTACGGCGCGCGCGCTGTGCCGGTGCAGGGCACGCGCGACCAGTTCCTTGCCGGTGCCGGTTTCGCCAGTGACCAGCACGTTGAGGTTCGTCGCCGCGACGCGGCCAATGCGGCGGAACAACTCGCGCATCGCCGGCGCGCTGCCGATCAATTCGGGTTCCGCCTCGGTCGCCGGCAACGGCGCGGGCGGTGGCCGGGTCTGCGCCAGCGCGCGTTCCGCCGCCGCGCGCACCTGGTCCAGGTCGAAAGGCTTCGGCAGGTAATCGAACGCACCGTTGCGATACGCCGCGGCGGTCGACGCCACGTCGGTGAACGCACTCATCACGATCACCGGCAGATGCAGGCCGCGTGCCTTGATCTCGTCGAGCAACTTCAGGCCGCTGGCGCCTGGCATGCGCACATCGCTCAACGCCACATCCGGTACGCCCTGATCGAGCGCGGCAAGCAAATCCTCGGCGTTGGCGAACTCACGCACCGTCACGCCATCCTCGCGCAGGGCTTCGCCAAGCACGAAACGGATCGATGCATCGTCGTCGGCGATCCAGATCTCAGACACGCGCTGTCTCCCGCTCCAACGGCAGCAGCAGCGTGAACACGGTGCTGCCGGGACGGCTGCGGAAATCCAGTTGCCCGCCGTGGTCTGTCGAGATTTCGCGCGCCAGCGCCAGGCCGAGTCCCGTGCCGTCCGCGCGACCGGACACCAGCGGAGCGAACAGCGTTTCGCGCAAATACTCCGGCACGCCGGCACCGTTGTCGATCACGTCCAGGCGCAACGCGAGGCGCAGCGCTTTGCCATTGACGATAGCGCCATTTTCCGCGCGCGTGCGCAGCACGATCGCGGTGGCTCCCGCTTGCAAGGCATTGCGCAACAGGTTCAACAGCAATTGCTGCAGTCGGTCGGCGTCGCCGCGAAACGCCGGCAGGCTCGGGTCGTAATCGCGCACGAGTTCGATTTCCGGCGCCGCTTCGACCACGATCAGGGCGCGTGCGCGCTCGGCGACCTCGTGCAGATTGACCATGGCCAGGTGCGGTTTGCCGGCCGGATGCAGCAAGCGATCCGTCAAGGCACCGAGCCGGTCCGCCTCGGCGATGATGAGTTCGGCCAGGCGCCGCTGGTCCGCATCGGCGGCGCGGCGTTGCAGCAGTTGTGCCGCGCCGCGCAGACCGGCGAGCGGATTCTTCACTTCGTGCGCAAGTCCGCGCAGGCTTTGCGAGATTTGCGCCGGCACCTGCGTCGCGTCGTGCGGATTCAGCGCGTGCATCTCCAGCAGCGCACCGGCAGCGCAATCCGTTGCGGTGACGTCAATGCGAATGGACACGGAACGTACGGAAATTTCCAGGCCGCGCAGCGTCGACGGCGCCTGCACGGTCTGCGCGCGTTCGACCAACGCCGCCAGCACACCGGCCGACTCGCCCAACACTTCCAGCGGGCAGCCGCGCCAGCGCGCCAGCCCCGTCAGCTCGACGAAAGCGGCGTTGGCGTGGACGAAACGCAAATCCCCGTCGAGTACGGCAATGCCCGTCGCCATCTGGTCGATCAGCGCGACCGTATCGGCGGGAATCCGCGGCAGGATTTCGGCGGCAGGCATTGCACCATTTTAGTGCAGAAGTGCCAATGTCGCCATTCATGAGATCGGAGTACGCTCAACTCCCGGCACGATTCCGCCGGAACCATGCCATGAGCCTGCGCAGCCTCTTCGTCGACTTCAATTCGTATTTCGCCTCGGTCGAGCAACAGGCCGATCCGGCGCTGCGCGGCCGGCCGGTCGGCGTCGCGCCGGTCATGGCCGAAACGACCTGCTGCATCGCCGCCAGCGTCGAGGCGAAAACCTTCGGCGTGCGCACCGGCACCCTGGTGCACGAGGCGCGCAAGCTGTGTCCTGGCATCGCTATCGTGCCGGCGCAGCCGTCGCTTTACGTCGAATACCACCATCGCCTGAAGGAGGCGATCGAGACCTGCATCCCGATCGCTTACGTCGGCTCGATCGACGAGGTCGCCTGCGAACTGATCGGGCGCGAACGCGAGCGCGCGAACGCCATCGCCATTGCGCGCAACATCAAGACGGCCGTGCGTGGCGTTGGCGATTGGCTGCGTTGTTCGGTCGGCATCGCGCCGAATCATTTCCTGTCAAAGACCGCGACCGACATGCAAAAACCCGATGGCTTGGTCGTGCTGGAAGAGGGCGATCTGCCGCAGGCACTGCATCGGCTGGAATTGTCCGACCTGTGCGGCATCGGTCCCAACATGGAGCAGCGCCTGCATGCGGCCGGCATCCGCAGCGTCGCGCAGTTGTGCGCGCTGGATGCGGCCACGATGCGCGAAATCTGGGGCGGCCTCGAAGGCGAGCGCTTCTTCGACGCGCTGCGCGGCGAATGGCAGACGCACCGCGAATCCGCGCGCGCCAGTCTCGGTCACTCGCACGTGCTCGGCCCCGAATGGCGCACGCCGGCCGGCGCACGCGCGGTGCTGAAGAAACTGCTGGTCAAGGCGGCGATGCGGCTGCGCCACGAAGGCTATGTCGCGGCG
>DASTAL010000313.1:0-2145 GCA_035712685.1 Rudaea sp.
ATCAGCATCACCAATCTGCGCGTGCACGTGCTCGTGCATGGCTCGCGCTACGACCTGGATTTTCGCCGCCCTTTGTGAGCTTCACGATCCGCCCCATCGAAGCGCGCGACGACGACGCCGTCGCCGCAATCATCCGCGCCGTGATGCCGGAATTCGGCGCCGACGGCCCCGGCTTTGCCATCCACGACGCGGAAGTCGGCGCCATGTACGCGGCCTACGCAAAACCCGGTCGCGCCTATTTCGTCGTGGAACTGGACGGAAAAGTGTGCGGCGGCGGCGGCGTGGCCCCGCTCGACGGCGAAACGGGCGTCTGCGAGCTGCGCAAGATGTATTTCCTGCCGGAACTGCGCGGGCGCGGCGCCGGCGATGCACTGATGCACCGCTGCCTGGACGCGGCGAGCGCGCTCGGCTATCACCGCTGCTATCTGGAAACGCTCACCGGCATGGATGCCGCACAGCGGCTCTACGACAAGCACGGCTTCAAACCCATCTGCGGCGCGATGGGCAAGACCGGCCACTTCAGCTGCGACCGGTTTTATCTGCGCGATCTCGGGCCGGCTTCCGCGCCTGCCCGCGGTTGACCGGTCTGCATCGGCGGCCGGAATCGCTGCTTTTTGGCATGCCTTATGCCGGCGGAAATCGCCGCCCATCTTGCGTTGACCACTCCCCGGATCGGGAGTAGGTTCGGCCTCCCGAACGGATCCGTTCATTGCAACCGCTGGAGGGACGCAATCATGTACGCATCACGTTTGTTGAACCGCAGAAGCGCATTCTTCATGCTGATCGCCGCGACCGGTACGGCATTCGCGGCGGGGCAAGCCCCGGCCGCAGAATCGGCGAAGCACGCCGTCGCGGAACACGCCAAGGGACCAAGCGACGCGGAATTGATCGCGAGCGCGATGAAAGCCGCGCCCGCAAAGGTCGCGAAGAACGCGACCATCGTCGCGATGCAGGCCGACGGATCGATGCGCACGCTGCGCAAGGGCAGCAATGGCTTTACCTGCATGCCGGACAATCCGACGACGCCGGGTCCGGATCCGATGTGCATGGACGCGAACGCGATGGAATGGGCGCATGCGTGGATGTCGCACCAGACACCGGTCGCAGGCAAGGTCGGATTCATGTACATGCTTGAAGGCGGCACCGACGCGAGCAACACCGATCCGTACGCACAAAAGCCCGAGTCCAACAACCACTGGATCAAGACCGGTCCGCACGTGATGATCGTCGGCGCCGACGCGAGCTTCTACGACGCCTATCCGAAGAGTCCCGATCCGGACACGTCGCAACCCTACGTGATGTGGGCAGGAACCCTGTACCAGCACCTGATGGCACCGGTGCACTGAGGGTCGCCATGGCGGCAGCGTCCCGGCTCGAACCGGGACGTTGTCCGCTCGCCGTTGAACCAGAGCATTTTTGTCCGCGAAAGCGCGCCTGACTGCTAGAATCCGCGGCCTCCCTCTGCGCGGAATTCCCATGCAACTCGATCAGATCAAGGCCGTCGTCACCGGCGGCGTTTCCGGGCTCGGCTTTGCCGTGGCCAAGCATCTCGTCGCCCACGGCGCCAGTGTCGCCCTGTGCGATATCAACGACGAGAAGGGCGCGGCGGCAGTCGCCGAGCTGGGTGCGCGCGCAAGCTACCAGCGCGTCGACGTCACCAGCGAAGATGGCGTCGCTGCGGCGGTCAAGCAGGCCGCCGAGCGCATGAGCGGATTGAACGCGGCGATCAACTGCGCGGGCATCCTTGGCGCCGGGCGCGTGCTCGGCAAGGAAGGCCCGATGCCGCTCAAGACCTTCCAGACCACGGTGATGGTGAACCTGATCGGCAGTTTCAACGTGGCGAAGTCCGCCGCGGACGTCATGCAGCACAACGCCCCGGGCGCGGACGGCGAGCGCGGCGTGATCGTGAATACCGCATCGATCGCCGCCTACGAGGGCCAGATCGGCCAGGCTGCGTATTCCGCCTCGAAAGGCGGCGTGATCGGCATGACCCTGCCGATGGCGCGCGAATTCGCGCGCATCGGCGTGCGCGTGATGACGGTCGCGCCGGGCGTGTTCCACACGCCGATGGTCGATGGCATGCCGCAAAATGTATACGATTCCCTTTGTGCGCAAGTCCCGTATCCGTCCCGCCTCGGCACGGCC
>DASTAL010000314.1:0-1792 GCA_035712685.1 Rudaea sp.
TTGAAGTTCTGGCACGACGAGAATTTCGCCGAAGCCGCCGAATACATGGACAAGGCCGTGCAGCTCGACCCGGGCTATGCCATGGCATGGGCGCTGCTGTCCGGATCACGGAGTACCGTCGCCACGTTCTGGAACGTGCCCCCCGCGACCGCCCGCGAATACATGAAGGTCGCGCGCCGCGCAGCGGACAAGGCGCTGCAACTGGCGCCCGGGATGGGCGCGGCCCACGCGGCCCGCGCCTATCTGCAGATCTACAGTTTCGATCACCGGGACGCCCTGGCCGAGTGTCGTCGCGCCGTGCAACTGGCGCCCGAGGATGGCACCGTCCTCAATGGCTGCGGCTATGTCTTTGCCCAGGCCGGAAAACTGGGCGAGGCGATCCGATCGAGGGAGCACCTCCTTTCGATCGAACCGCTGTACATCATCAATTACCAACAGTATGCGCGTTTGCTGATGGCGACCGGCCGCCTGGACGAGGCGGGAAAATACCTCCGCACGGCCGAAAGCCTGCTGCAGACGAATCGGACTTGGCACTTCAGGACCATCCTTTTGCGACTGACCGCAGCCTTGATGCGCGGCGATGCGGGTGCGGCCATGGACAACGCCATGCAACTGCCCGCGGAAGATCGCGTCCTGTACACGGCGATGGCGTCCCAGGTCGGGCCTGACCGCGCTGCGGCAAACGCTGCGTTGGCGAACGTCCTCGCGAACAAGGCCGTGACGAACGCCGATCCGTATACGGTCGCACAGATCTACGCGCTGCGCGGGGATGCCGGCCACGCCGTGGAATGGCTGCGGCGCACTTCGCCCGGCGAACTCGTTTTCCTGCCACTCGACCCGCTCATCCTGAACGTGCGCGACGATCCGCGTTTCATCGCCTTCTGCGAAAAAACCGGCCTGCCGTCGCCGGGCGAGAACGAAGCGCTGAGCATCGACCAGGTTCGCGCGCTGCTGTCGAACCCTCAACCGCGCCCGTAGGCAATCCGTTCGAAATCGGCGAACGCGAACGCGAATTCGTTGCGCGCGTCGGCCGGATGCGCCTCGCGCGAAGTTTCGCGCCAATCGCCCGGATCGAAACGCGGGAAGAACGCGTCCGCGCCGTCGACGACCGTATCGACGAAGGTGAGGTGCATGCGCTGTGCCCGCGGCAGCGCCAGCGCGAACACCTCGCCGCCGCCGATCACGCAGAGTTCGCCGGCCTGTTCGAGTTCGGCGACGAACAGCGCCTGCTCCAGCGTTTCCACCGCTTGCATGCCGGCGAACGGCACCCGGTTCGAACGCGTGAGCACGAGGTTGGTCCGTCCGGGAAGCACGCGTCCCAGCGATTCCGCGGTCTTGCGTCCCATCAGCAGCGGCTTGCCCAGCGTCAACGCCTTGAAGCGCTTGAGGTCGTCGGGCAGATGCCACGGCAACGCATTGCCCTTGCCGATGGCGAAATCGCGGTCGAGCGCAGCGAAGAGGGAAATGAACATCAGACGGCGACGGGCGCCTTGATCGCCGGCCACGGATCGTAGCCTTCGATGGCGATGTCGTCGTAGGTGAAACCGAAGATATCGGTCGCGCCGGGATTCAACTTCAGCGTCGGCAAGGCGCGCGGCGCGCGCGACAGCTGTTCGCGCGCCTGTTCGACATGGTTCGAATACAGGTGCGCATCGCCGAGCGTATGCACGAAATCGCCGACGCCCAGGCCGCAGGCCTGTGCCACCATGTGCGTGAGCAAAGCGTAGCTGGCGATGTTGAACGGTACCCCGAGGAAGATGTCGCCGCTGCGCTGGTACAACTGGCAGCTGAG
>DASTAL010000315.1:0-4860 GCA_035712685.1 Rudaea sp.
CATGATCTTGGACACATCCATGTTGCGCAGGCCGTAGACGCCGACCGACATGCCCTTGAGCCAGTCCACGTCGAAAATCTGGATCGTGCGCTGGTAGTTCGCCAGTTCGGACGCCGTGCCGGCCATGACCAGCAGATTGCGCGCATCGTCCGCCGTGACCACCGCGTCGGTCTTGGCATAGGGCTTGAGCAGCTTCTGCATTTGCGTGGCGGCGATGTATCGGAGCGGGAACGCGCGTACCTCGTAGCCCTTGGCAATGTTCGGCGGCGCGATGCGCGGGGTCAGGTTGCCCGGAATGGCCTCCTTGACCGGCACCACGGCGTAGCGGCCTTCCTTGAACACCAGCGCGTTGTTGGTCCAGCCGAGCAGCATCTGCAAGATCGGCATGGCCTGCTCGGGGGTAATGGGGCGGGCCGTGGAGAACGTGACGTTGCCGGTGACATTCGGCGCGATCGTGTAGTTCTCGTGCAGCAACGAGCCGAGAATGGCCTGGACCACCGCCTGGATGGGCTGATTCTCGAAATTGAACGTGATCTGGCCTTCCGCCGCGCCTTTTTCATCGACCGGCGCGCGCGCGACAGCTTCGTCGATGAACTGGCCGGTGCCGGGTTCGATGTGCGCCTCGGCCTTTTGATGCGATTTGTCTTCGGTGTCGATGTTGATCGGCTTCTCATCGTCGACCCTGCTCGCCGGCAACTTGGCCGGCACAGTAGCCGGCGAAGCCATCTCGCGATTGAACTGTTGATCCGTGCCGAGCGTGGCGCACCCAGCCAATGCGGCGGTCAGCAGCGAAACTAGGATGATCGATGGGCGTAGGGACACGTGAAGCACTCCGTAGGTTTGCTACTGCTTGTGTTCGGCTTTTTGCTGGCGCAGGCGTTCGGCCTCTTCGCGCATTTGCGCGCGGCGCTCCTCGATGCGCCGTTGCAAAGCCTGCGCCTGTACGTTCTGTGCCGGCGGCGCCGCCATCGGCGCGGGCGCTGGAACATGTCCCGGTGCGACGACCGCCGGCGCACCGGGACGGGCATTCGCAGCCGATGTTGGACCGGCAACGGCGGTCGACAGTTCCACTTCGACCTCCTCGCCGGAAGTCTCACGGAATACCGCGCTGCGCGGATTTATCCGGGTCAGGATCCAGCCGCCCTGGTCGCCGTCCATGGGCATGCCTTCCTTCAGCGCCACGTCCTTGTTCTTGAGCTTGTCGTGCACCATCGCCAGATGCAACTGCGGCGTCAGGATGACGCCGGTCAGGGCGATGTTGAGCGGCACCTTGGGCGGCGGCGGCGTATCCGGCGCATCGGGCGAATCCGGCGTCGGCTTGCGGTCGTCATTGAACAACGGTCGCGCCGTGGTGTCGGCGAACTGCGTCTCCGCCGGCAGCTTGAACGGGGTCTTGTCGATGGCCACGCTGGCTACATGGGCGGAATCGACATCGGGCTGCAGCCACGAATAACCGCGCCCGAAACCGAACTGCATGGCCAGCGCGAGCAGCAGCAGGACACCGCACACGCCGGCGAGGATCGCGCTGAGCAATTTCGCGGCCTGCGTGCTCATGCGCCCTTCTTCCCCGCCTTGCGCAGGTAGCCCGACAGATTGAAGCGAATGTCCAGCGCGGTCGGCGGACGCGCTTTCTGGCCCGGCGGCACGTAACCGTATTGCTGGCGGTAAATCAGCAGTTGATCCACGAACAGGTAGGGATTGCTGTTTTCCAGTTCGTACATTATCTGCGCAAAGGGTTCGAGCGCGCAGCGCATGCGCACCTGGATGGTAACGCGCTCGTAAAGTTCTTCCTCGCCGCCCTTGAAATTGGAGTTGCTCACGATCGCGCACTTGTTCTCGTCCTTGACGCGCGTGGAGATCGCCTGCTTCAGGCGCTGGGTGAGATCGGAAAACGCGCTGTTCGCGTCCGCGTCGGACAGGAACGCCTGGTTGCCCTGTTCATAAGCGCGCACCTGGGTCAGGCGTTTTTCGATCAGCGGGCGCTGTGCGACGATGCCGGCGAAACGCTGCTGCTGTTCGCGCAGATCCTGCATCTGCGCGGAGATCGCGAGGTCGGGCGCGACGAACCACCAGTGCACGAGCAGCACATAGCCGAGCAGGACCGCGATCAGCAGCAGGACCACGGCGAGGAAACGACCGTTGCGCGGATCACTGGCCAGGCGCATGCGTGCCTCCTGCTGCCTTGTCCGATGCCGCTTTGGCCGATGCCGCCTTGGCCGCGGTCGCGGATTTCGCCGCGGCGGCCTGGGCGTCCACGATCGAGCGAAAATCCAGGGTGATGTTGAAGCGGTCCTTCTTCGTGCGCGGATCGGGCTGGATCGTGCCCTGCACGCCCGGATTGGCCAGCAGCGTGGACTGGTTGAGCAAGCCGATCAGCTTGGACGCATCGTCGCTCAAGCCCTGCAGCTCGATCTTGTTCTTGTCGTCGACGTTCAGGCGTTCGAGGTACGTGTCGTCGGGCAGGCGCTTGGTCAGGTCCTCGAGCAGGTCGACCATCAGCGGCGTGTCGTGTTTCTTGCGGCCGAGGAAATTCGCCGAGTCGATGGTGTCCTGCAGGGTCTTGCGCAATTGCGATACCTGCTTGGCGTCGTTCTGCGCCTTGGCCACGTCGGCCTGCATCGCGGTCAGCGCCGAAGCGCGATTGTCCAGCCACAGCAGCATGCAGGTGACGAGCAGCACCGCTGCCGCCGCGCCCAGCGCCAGGTTCAGGCGCAGGCGCAGGTTCTTGCGCGCATAGCGGCGCTCGGCGGGCAGCAGGTTCAAGCCAAGGCGCGCGCCGCCGCGTACATCGCTCCAGCAATCCACGCCGTCGAGCATCGGATCGCTGCCGGCAACGGCGGCGAGTTCCGCATCGAGTTGCGCGCGCGGCACCACGGTCAATTCCACATGCAGGTTGCGTTCCGCCGCCGCATGCGGCGCGACGCGATAATCGAAATACACCTGGTCGGCCTTGAATGGCGTCTGCCGGTCCATCTCGAACGCCAGCACCTGGCGCAGGTTGTCTTCGGCGGCCGCGGGCAGGCTGACCGCGCGGCGCAAGGTACGCGATCCGTCGATGCAGTAGATGCGGCGCAGGTCGGGGGTTTCGAGCGCGCCGCGCAGGCGCGCGAACGCGGTCTTTTGCGTTTCGGCCGGATCATCCAGGCTCACGCGTCCCAACTCGGCGCAGCCTTGGGCGGACTGCCGCCATACCACCATCTCACGCCCGACCGCTTCGAGCAGCAACGCATCGGCGCGCTCGGCGAGCAGGCCGCGCCAGCGCGCCGGCAACAGCAGCGCCAGTTCGTGCCCCCACCAGGCGAAGAAGCGCGGCAGCGGCGTGCGCGCGTAGCGCGTGCGCAAGCGGGCAAGCTGAAGATCGAGCGCTTCGGTGAGGGTCATCGGGAGCTTTCTTTCTGATCCCAGCGAAGGACGGTGTACGGCTGCCCCGCCGCGCCGACACCGCCCAGCCG
The DNA here is from genome assembly GCA_035712685.1 of Rudaea sp. GTDB lineage: Bacteria > Pseudomonadota > Gammaproteobacteria > Xanthomonadales > Rhodanobacteraceae > Rudaea. The sequence continues at coordinate 3,453 of DASTAL010000315.1, forward strand.
GATACTGGCGTCGAGCACGGTACTGGCGCCGTTGGCGAGCGTGGCACGGGATCGAATAGTGTACGTGTTCCCGCCGCCATTGGCCACGACAGGGGTGCCGTCCGGCAGCGTCAGGCCGGCTGCTCCGGGCTGGCCCGGCGCGCCTTGGCCCGGCAACACTTGCTGGCGCGCCGCGATCAACTGCTGGGCCAGGTCCGGCGTCATGCCCGGCAGCGCGAGCAAGACCTCCAGCGGCGCATAGGCGGGATTCGGTTGCACGCCGCCGCCGTAGATGGTGATCGCCGATTCGATTTTCTCGAACAGGTCGTAATTCATGCCCAGCACCTGCTGCACTTCGCCCACGGTCTGGAACGGCGCGTTGCGCGGAGCGTACGGCAGTCCCGCGGCCCTGTATTCGTTCAGTTCGGCACCCTGCGGCCGCGGCACGTCGTCCGGGTCGCGCCAGTCCTGGATCGCGTCCGACAACGCCGCGGCCTGGTCCGGCGGCACGCCGACCGAAGCGAACAATCCCTGCAGCAACGCATCGTCCGCCGTGTTGATGTCGATCAGCCCGGATTCGTCGGTGAGTTCCACCTGCACCTGCGCGCCATCGAATTCGAAAATGTAGGGACGGCCGTCGCCGACCCAGCGCTGGGTCATGTCCGGATTGCGCAACTCGTACACCGCGCGCTCGATGCCGGCCTGCGCGGCGTAGCGCGCGGTGGTGCCGTCGAACAGGTGCCGCGCCTCGAAGTTCTCGGTGCGCGCGATCAGGGCGAAGCTGCCGAGCAACACGCCCATCAGCGCGATCACCCAGATGACGAGGATCAGGGCGACGCCGCGCTGGCGCGAAGGCATCATTGCGCACCTCCGGCGTGGATCAGCATCGGCCCGCGCGGCCGGATCGCGCCGGCATTGAGCATCAGCGGCACGTCCAGGGTCGGCCACGGCGCCTGCACGCCCGGCTGCATGGTCAGGTCGATGCGCACCATCAACGGCGTGATCTCCGGATCGCGCCAGTCGCTGCTCCAGTCCGTGAGGTTGCCGTCGACATCGAGGCTGCGATATTCGAAGCGACCGTCGGCGATGCGGTCGAGCAGCACCACCGTGTTGGCCGGATCGTTGACGGATTTGTCGGGGTCGTAGCCATTGAGCATCACATCGCTGAAGCGCAATTGCAGACCGTCCTTGCCCGGCGCGAGTTCCAGCGTCTGCACGTACGGTCCGCCGCGCGACAGGTAACCGGGCATCGGCGCGACGAAGCGCAGCGTGCGCGCATTGCCGTCGAACACGTGGATCGCGCCGCTGCTTTCGTCGCGCGCGAATTGCAGCGGCATGATGTGGCTGATCTGGCGACGCAGGAATTCCTGCGCGGTGCGCAAACGGTCGGTGCGATCGATCGACGCCTCGCCCGCGCGCATGGCATGCG
>DASTAL010000316.1:0-1612 GCA_035712685.1 Rudaea sp.
CTCGCCGTCAGGATGTTCTTGCGATGTTTCATGATGGTCTCTCCTCGGGACGTACGTGAGTCGATTCGATGGTTTGCTGCGTTCGCTTGCGTGAGCGGGTACTGAAATCTTCGGGCCCGACTCAACCCGGTTGAATCCGGTTTTCCAGGTACCAGCCGGCCGCGCCGAGCACGCCGAGCTGGCCGTGGTCGATCAGGCTCACCGGCACGCGTTCGAGCATCGGCCGCATCGCGCCCTTGTCGCGGAAGCGCGCGACGAAGTCGCTGTGCAGGAGGAACTCGCGGACCTGCGGCAGGATGCCACCGGCCAGGTAAACGCCGCCCTGCGCGCCGTAGAGCAGGACGAGGTTGCCGACCACGCTGCCGAGCCAGCCGCAAAACGTCTGCAGGGTCTCGCGCGCGAGCGCGTCGCTGCCGTCGATCGCCGCCTCGGCGATCTCGCGCGGCGGCCGTTCGCGGACCTGCACGCCGCGCAGCCGGCCAAGCGCGGCATGCAGGTTGACCAGGCCGGGGCCGGACAGGATGTGTTCGGTCGGCACGTGCGAGCGCTCGGCGAGCAGCAGGCTGAGCACGTCGATCTCGGTCGCCGTGGACGCGGTCAACGCGGCCTGGCCGGCCTCGGTGGAAAGAATCACCGTCGATCGCGCGGCGGGGATGCGCACGGCCGCGCCAAGGCCGGTGCCAGGTCCGACGACCAGCACCGGTCCGGCGATCGGCTCGGCCGCGACGGCCACCGGCGTGACGTCTCGCTCCGTCACGTGGGCCGTCGCGTACGCGATCGCGGTGAAATCGTTGACGACGCGCAGGTCGGCGAGGCCGAGGTCGGCGCGGATCTGCTTGAGCGAAACCTTCCAGGGCAGGTTGGTGTTGATCACCGCGTCGTCGAGCACGTAGCCGGCACAGGCGATGGCCCCGTGCGTGATGCCGGCACGGTCCTGCCCGCCGAGGAAGTCCGCGAAGATCGCGGTGAGCGTGGGATAGTCGGCGCAGCGGTATTTGCGGTAGGCGGCGACTTCCGGCGCACCCGCGCCGTAATGCACGACGCCGACGCGCGCATACGTGCCACCGACGTCGGCGGCCAGCATCGCGCCGCGATGCGGTTGCGGAATTTGTCGCGCTGATGCCGCTGCCGCCATTCCCGATCCGTCCGTTCGGGCCCCTGCAGGACCCCCGATGCGGCGCGAGTCTGCAAATGCATGACAACGTTGTCAACAAATATTTCAATCGACCGGCATCGTGCTGCAATGCGCCACGAATGGGTCGCGAACACACACGGCAAAATCCTGTTGTTTCGCATATTTCAACGCATTGCAACGAACCGGAATGATGCGCAGCAACATCGATCGCCGCCGTGGCAATCCAGCCATTTTGCGCAACCGGGCGCGCATTGATTGAAGCGCACGTGGTCAAATCATGACAACGTTGTGCAACAATCGCAGCCGTCTTTGCCATCCGCCACGGGATATCCCATGAACACCGTCGCCGCCGCCACCACGCCATCGCGCACTCTTGCCGTCATCACCATCGGCGTGTTGTTTTTCATTTTCGGTTTCGTCACCTGGCTCAACGGTCCGCTCATCACCTACGTCAAGCTCGCTTTCGACCTGGACGAC
>DASTAL010000317.1:0-2816 GCA_035712685.1 Rudaea sp.
GTTCATGGGCGTGCAATCGCCGATCAAGGCCGATCCGGAATGGCGCAAGTGCAGATGTCCACAATGCGGCGGTATGGCCGAACGCGAGACCGACACCTTCGACACGTTCATGGAGTCGAGCTGGTACTACGCGCGCTACACCAGTCCCGGCGCCGCCGACATGGTCGATGCGCGGGCGGACTACTGGCTGCCGGTGGACCAGTACATCGGCGGCATCGAGCACGCGATCCTGCACCTGCTGTACTTCCGTTTCTTCCACAAGCTGTTGCGCGACGAAGGGCTCGTGCATTCCGACGAGCCGGCGACGAACCTGCTGTGCCAGGGCATGGTGATCGCGGAGACGTTCTATCGCGAGGATGCGGCCGGCCACCGCGAATGGTTCAATCCAGCTGACGTCGATATCGAGCGCGATGAGCGCGCGCGCGTTGTCGGCGCGCGTCTGCGCTTCGACGGCGAGCCGGTCGCCATCGGCGGCATCGAGAAGATGTCCAAGTCCAAGAACAACGGCGTCGACCCGCGCGCGATGGTGGAAAAATACGGTGCCGATACCGTGCGCCTGTTTTCCATGTTCGCCGCGCCGCCCGAAAAATCGCTGGAATGGAACGAGGCGGGCGTCGAAGGCATGGCGCGCTTCCTGCGCCGGCTGTGGCGCGACGCGCAGGCGCACATCGCCCAGCCGGACCATCCACCCGTCGATGCGGCGAAATTGAACGCCGCGCAAAAAGCGCTGCGCCGGCAGATCCACGAAACCATCGCCAAGGTCAATGATGATTTCGGCCGCCGTCTGTCGTTCAACACGGCGATCGCGTCTGCCATGGAATTGCTAAACGCCGTCGGCAAGTTCGACGACATGTCCGAGCAGGGTCGTGCCGTGCGCCATGAGGCATTCGAGACCCTGGTGCTGGTGCTCAATCCGATCACGCCGCACGTTTGCCACGCCCTGTGGCAGGCATTGGGCCATCGCGAAGCCCTGATCGACGTGCCGTGGCCGCAGGCCAACCCCGCCGCGCTGGTCAAGGCTGAAGTTACCCTCGCCGTGCAAGTCAACGGCAAGCTGCGCGGTACCATCGAGGTGGCGGTCGACGCGCCGCGCGAAACGATCGAACGGGCTGCACTGGGCAACGCGGATGTGGCAAAGTTCGTCGGCGATGCGACACCGAAGAAGATCGTCATCGTGCCGGCCAAGATCGTGAATATCGTTATTTGAACGGAATCCAGCCATGAAGAAAATGCTGCGAATCGCGGCGATCTCCGCCAGCGTACTGACGCTCTCCGCCTGCGGCTTCCAGTTGCGCGGCGAGGCGAAATTGCCGGCCGACTTGCAGCGCGTGCACGTGGCCGTGTCCGATGCGTTCAGTCCGCTCAAGCGCGACATCGAGGCGGCACTGGCGCGTTCCGGCGCGACCGTGGAAAGCGCGCCGGGCGAACACGTGGCCGAAATCACGCTGTCGGCGGTTGCATTGGCGCCGGTGGTGCGTTCGGTCGGCGCGAACGCCACGGTCAACGAATTCTCGATGGTCTATCACGTCGAGCTGGGCATTCAGGGTTCCGACGGGAAAACGCTGCTGACGCCGCAGGTGATCGAGCATTCGCGCGCATACACCTTCGACCAGACCCAAGCCATCGGCAGCAATGCCGAACAGGACGAGATCAAGAAAAGCATGGAACGCGACATGGTCGACGCCATCATGCGCAAGATCGACGCCGTGGCACGCGGGCACTGAGAGCGGCATGGCCGCATCACTCGCGCAGCTGCACAAGCACCTCGCCGGTTCCGAACTGAAGCCGGTCTACCTGATCGCCGGCGAAGAACACCTGCTCGTGATCGAGGCCGCCGACGCGGTGCGCGCGCGGGCGCGCGAGCTGGGCTACAGCGAGCGCGAAATCCTCGACGCCGATCAATATTTCGATTGGGATGCGCTGGCCCGTGCCGGCGCGGCCATGTCGCTGTTCGCCACGAAACGAGTGATCGACCTGCGCTTGCCGACCGGCAAGACCGGCAAGGAGGGCAGCGCTGCGATCGTCGCGTACTGCGCGAATCCGGCGCCGGACACGGTTCTACTGATAACGTCGTTGCAATGGTCGAAGAAGGACAACGAAGGCGCGGCCTGGGTCGGCGCCGTCGATGACGCGGGATTGTACGTGCCGGTGTGGCCGATGCGCCTGGACGAGTTTTCCACGTGGTTGGCGCAGCGCATGTCCGGCCGTGGTCTGAATCCGGATCGTGCCGCGATCGCGGCATTGGCAGAGCGCGTCGAAGGAAATTCGCTTGCCGCCGCGCAGGAAATCGACAAGCTCGCGCTGCTGCACGGCTCGGCGCCGCTGGACGCGCAAACCCTGGAAGATCTGGTCGCCGACAGCGCGCGCTTCGACGTGATCAAGCTCGTCGATGCCGCGCTCGCCGGCGATGCGGCGCGCGCGACGCGCATCCTCGCCGGATTGCGCGCGGAGGGCGACGCGATCCCGGCACTGATGGGCATGATCCTCTATCAGTTGCAGATCCTGGCGCGCCTGGCCGCGGCGCCGAACCTCGCCAACGCCTTCCGCGTCGAGCGCATGTGGGACGCACGCGAGAAGTTCTTCCGCAAGGTCCTCGGCCGCGCCGGATCGGGTCGTGCCGGATCCGGCCATTGGGAAGATTGCCTCGCGCAGGCCGCGCGCGTGGATCGCCTGAGCAAGGGCCGCGGCATCGGCGACGCGTGGATCGAACTGGAGCGGTTGCTGGTCATGATCGCGCAGCCGCACGCGCTCAGTCGCGCCAGTTAGGCATGGAAGAGCCGATCGTCATCCTTGGCGGCACCTTCGACCCGGTGCAC
>DASTAL010000318.1:0-7563 GCA_035712685.1 Rudaea sp.
CGACCTCGCCGAGATCAGCTACGAGCGCCTGTTCCAGTTGTGCGAAGGCCCGCTGCGCGAGGAATGCGCCAAGGTGCTGTTCGCGATCGGCACGCAACTCACCAACCGCCTGCTGCACACCTCGCGCAAGGTCAGTCGCCTCGCCTTCATGGACGTGACCAGCCGCGTGGCCAAGACCCTGATCGACCTCACCGAGGAACCGGATGCGATGTCGCACCCGAAGGGCACGCAAATCCGCATTTCGCGCCAGGAAATCAGCCGCATCGTCGGCTGTTCGCGCGAGATGGTCGGGCGCGTGCTCAAGCAACTCGAGGCGCAGGGGATGATTTCGGTCGCGGGAAAGACGATCGTGGTGTTCGGAACCCGCTAGGAGTTTTACGCTATATCCCGTTCGCCCTGAGCGTAGCGCCGAAGGCGCGAAGTCGAAGGGCCACCGCCGTTTTGTGTTTCGACTTCGCGAAGCTGCGCTTTGCTACGCTCAACACGAACGGTGAGAAAACTGTTAGCCGAATAGCTTGATCAATTCCGCGCCCGGATCTTCCGCGCGCATGAACGCTTCGCCGACGAGAAAGGCATTGACGCCTGCCGCGCGCATGCGCGCTACGTCGGCGCGTGCGTGGATGCCGCTTTCGGTGACCAGCAACCGATTCTCCGGCATGCGCGAACGCAAACCCAGCGTCGTGTCCAATGTCGTGGCGAACGTGCGCAAGTCGCGGTTGTTGATGCCGATCAGCGGCGCTTCGGTTTGCAGCGCGCGATCCAGTTCGGCGGCATCGTGCGCCTCGACCAGCACGTCCATCCCGAGATCGCGCGCCAGCGCGGAAAATTCCGCGAGTTGCGCGTCATCCAGCGCAGCGACGATGAGCAGGATGCAATCGGCGCCGAGCACGCGCGCCTCGAGGATCTGGTACGCGTCGACGACAAAATCCTTGCGCAGCACGGGCAGCATGCATGCCGCGCGCGCCTGTTGCAGATACGCATCGGCGCCCTGGAAAAAATCGACGTCGGTCAGCACCGACAGGCAGGCCGCGCCGCCGGCCGCGTAGCTGCGCGCGATCGCGGCGGGATCGAAATCCGCGCGGATGACGCCTCGCGACGGGCTGGCTTTTTTCACCTCGGCGATCACGGCGGGCCGGCTCGCGGCGATCCTGGCACGCACTGCCGTGGCAAATCCGCGCACCGGCGGGGAATTGCCGATCTGCCGACGCAGCGCGTCGGGCGCGACGCGTGCCCGACGCTCGCGGACCTCGTCCGCCTTGCGCGCGAGGATGCGCTGCAGGATGTCGCTCATGCGCCGGCCAGCCGGCGCGTCGCGGCGAGGAATTGCTCGAGTTTGGCGCGGGCGGCGCCGCTGGCGACCGCTTCGCGCGCCCTGGCGATGCCGGCCTCGATCGAGTCGGCGGCGTCGGCGGCATACAACGCCGCCCCGGCGTTGAGCAGGACGATGTCGCGCACGGGCCCGGGCTCGTTGCCCAGCGCCGCAAGGACGCGCGTCCTCGATTCGTTTGCGTCGGCGACCGCGAAGTCCTCGCGTGTGGCGCGCGCGAAGCCGAAGTGTTCCGGCGCGATTTCGAATTCGCGCACCTTGCCGTCGCGCAGTTCGCCGACGAGCGTCGTGTCGCTGAGCGAAATCTCGTCGATACCGTCGCGGCCCCACACCACCAGGGCATGGGCGGCGCCAAGGCGTTCCAGCACACGCACCTGGATGCCGACCAGGTCGGGATGGAACACCCCCATCAGCATGTTCGGCGCATTCGCCGGGTTGGTCAGGGGGCCAAGGATATTGAACAAGGTGCGCACGGCCATTTCCCTGCGCACCGGAGCGACCACGCGCATCGCCGGATGATGGGTCGGCGCGAACATGAAGCCGATGCCGGTTTCCTCCACGCATACCGCGACCTGCTCGGCGGAAAGATCGATGCGCGCGCCGAGCGCTTCGAGCACGTCGGCGCTGCCGGACTTCGACGACACGCTGCGGTTGCCGTGCTTGGCCACGCGCGCGCCCGCGGCCGCGGCCACGAACATCGCCGCGGTGGAAATGTTGAACGAATTGGCGCCGTCCCCGCCGGTGCCGACGATGTCGACGAAGTGCTTGTAGGGCGGCACGTGCACGCGCACGGCCATTTCGCGCATCACGCTTGCCGCCGCCGCGATCTCGCCGACGGTTTCCTTCTTGACGCGCAAGCCGGACAGGATCGCCGCGACCAGCGGCGCGGACACCTCGCCGCGCATGATCTGGCGCATCAGATCGACCATCTCGTCGTGGAAGATCTCGCGGTGCTCGATCGTGCGCTGCAGCGCTTCCTGCGGAGTGATCGGCATGGTCAGGCCGCCTTCGGCAGCGGCGCGCGCAGGAAATTGCGCAGCAGGTCGCGGCCATGCTCGGTGAGGATGGATTCCGGATGGAACTGCACGCCTTCGATCGACAGCGTCTTGTGGCGCAGGCCCATGATCTCGTCGATCGAACCATCCGCGTTCTGCGTCCACGCCGTGACTTCCAGGCAGGCCGGCAGCGAGGATTTTTCCACGACCAGCGAGTGGTAGCGCGTGGCCTGGAACGGATTGGCCAGGCCGGCGAACACGCCATGGCCCTTGTGGTGGATCGGGCTGGTCTTGCCGTGCATGATCTGCGGCGCGCGGATGACGCGGCCGCCAAATACCTGGCCGATGCTCTGGTGGCCCAGGCACACGCCGAGGATAGGAATCGTGCCGCCGAGTTTCGCGATCGTCTCCAGCGTCACGCCGGCTTCGTCCGGCGTGCCCGGGCCGGGCGAGATCACGATGCGATCGGGCGCGAGCTTGCGGATGCCTTCGACCGACAGCGCGTCGTTGCGCACCACGCGCACGTCCTCGCCCAGCTCGCCCAGGTACTGGACGAGGTTGAAGGTGAACGAGTCGTAGTTGTCGATCATCAAAATCATGGTCCACTCCGCGGAAAAATCACAATCCCCCTACCGCCTCCTGCACCGCGCGGAACAGGGCGCGGCATTTGTTCATGGTCTCCTTCCATTCCAGCTCCGGCACGGAATCGGCGACCACGCCGCCGGCGGCCTGCACGTGCAGTTCGCCATTCTTGACGATGGCGGTGCGGATCGCGATGGCGAGGTCCGCCTCGTCGTTCCAGCCCCAGTAGCCGACCGCGCCGCCGTAGACGCCGCGCTTGACGGTTTCCAGTTCGGCGATGATTTCCATCGCGCGCACTTTCGGCGCGCCGGTCAGCGTACCGGCCGGAAAGGTGGCGCGGAACACGTCCATGAAGTTCAACCCCGGCTGCAGCTTGCCGACGACTTCCGAGACGATGTGCATGACGTGCGAGTAGCGCTCCACGATCATGTTTGCGGTAAGTTCGACCGTACCGGTCTGCGCGACGCGACCGACGTCGTTGCGGCCGAGGTCGATCAGCATGACGTGCTCGGCGCGTTCCTTGGGATCGGCGAGCAATTCGGCTTCCATCGCCGCGTCCTCGATCGGCGTGTGGCCGCGCCGGCGCGTGCCGGCAATAGGCCGCAGCACGACCTGGCCGCCCTGCGCGCGCACGAGGATTTCGGGCGACGAGCCAATGATCTGCTCGCCGCCGAGGTCGATGTAGTACATGTACGGCGAGGGATTGAGCGCACGCAGAGCGCGGTAGACGTCCAGCGGCCGCGCGCGGAACGGCACCGACAGGCGCTGGCTGATCTGCACCTGGAAAACGTCGCCGGCAAAAACGTGCTCCTTGGCCTTCGCGACGGCGGCGAGGTAGTCGTCCTTCGGGAAGCTCGACACGAAATGCGATTCGTCGATGGCTTTCGGATCGACCGCGTCCGGATAGGCGGCGCTGGTCGAGCGCAGGCGATGCACCAGTGAATCGAGCCGCCGTTGCGCGCGCGCCCAGGCGCGCGGTTCAGCCGGATCGGCGTTGACGATGAGGTAGAGCTTGCCCTTCAGATTGTCGAAGACGGCGAGCTCCTCGGCCAGCATCAGGCAGATGTCCGGCATGCCGAGTTGATCGGGTTTCGCGTCGGCGCGGATCTTGGTCTCGATGTAGCTCGCGCACTCGTAGCCGAAATAACCGACCAGGCCGCCGGCGAATTTGGGCAAGCCCTCGATGTGCGGCACGCGATATTGCGCCTTGAGCTTCGCGATTTCGGCGAGCGGATCGGCGACCTCGCGATCCTCGACGATCTCGCCTTCTTCCGTCACGGTCAGGCGTTTGCCGCGGACGCGGATCACGCGCCGCGCTGGCAGGCCGATGATGGAATAGCGTCCCCAGCGTGCGCCGCCCTCGACGGACTCGAACAGGTAGGCGAACGGGCCGTCGGCCAGTTTCAGGTACACCGACAGCGGCGTGTCCAGGTCGGACAGCACCTCGCGCACCACCGGGATGCGGTTGTAGCCGGCATGCGCAAACGCGGCGAATTCGTCGGACGAGATCATGGGGCAGTTCGTGGCGGGGCTTGCTACAGACCGGGCTGGGCACGATAGCAAGTCGCACGCCGCGGCGACAGCCCCGATGGTCAGGAACCCGCGAGCGGTCGCCGCGGCATTCCGCGCAGCTCCAGCACGAATTCCACGCCGCTGCCGTCATCCAGATTGCGCGCACTCGCACCGCCGCGGTGCGCCTGCGCAATCAGGCGCACGACGAACAGGCCAAAGCCCAGGTGCGGCGTTTCCCCGCGCACGCTCGCGTCGCGTACGCTGACCAGCGAATCGAACAGGCGATCGTGCATCGCCGGCGGCAGCGGCGGACCGCTGTTGGCCACGGCGATGCGTGCGCCATCGCCGGTCGCGTGCAGGGCGATGCGGATCCAGCCGTTTTCCGGCGCGAATCCGCGCGCGTTGTCGACGAGCTTGTCCAGCGCCTGCGCGATCAGTTCCGGTGCACCGTGCATGGGCACCGCGTCGTAAGGCAGGTCGGCATCGAGCCGGCGCGGTGCGACCAGCGGACGATAGCTGTCGACGCAACCGCGCACGACCGCGGCGAGGTCGAAATCCTCGGGTTCGGCCGCAGCGATCGCACGTTCCAGGCGGCTGGCCTGGCTCATCGCGCGCACGATCGCGCCAAGGCGCTCGGCGCCATCGCGGGCGCGCGCGACATAGGTTTGTGCGTCGGCGGGCAGGGTCTGGTGATCGAGGTTGTCCAGCGAGGATTTGACGATCGCGAGCGGCGTGTGCAGCTCGTGCGAGAGCTTGCTCGCCAGCGTGCGCAGGTAATCGGTGTAGGCGGCCGATTCCTCGAGCAGGCGGGAGAAACTGCGCGCGAGGTCGCCGAGTTCGTCGCGGGCGTTCGTCAGCGGCAGCGGCACCTCGCTGCGCCCGCCCGCGCGCACCGCCTGCTCGGCGGCATTGCGCAGGCGGCGGATGCGCAAGGAAAGCACGCTGGCGAACGCGAACAGGATGCCGCCGGCAAGGACGAGCGCGAGCAGGCTGGCGCCGCCCAGGCTCAGCAAGGCGCGGTTCGTCAGCAGGGGCAGGGTGGCGCTGGTGCGTTCGAGCAGCAACGCGCCATGCACCTCGCCGCCAGCCTTCAGCGGCACGGCCGCGGCGAGGACGACATCACCCTCGCCGTTGCCGCGATGCCAGGCCGTGGCGGTGATCCCGGACAGGGCCTGCCAGACTTCGGTCGCATCCAGGCGCGGCAGGCTCGGCGCGAAATTCGCGGCCTGGCTCACCTGCGGCGCGATCAGGCTGCGGTAGACGAAGCCTTCCAGCCAGCGCCGGCGGGCGTCCTTTGCGCCGGTCGCATCCGCCAGCGCGCCGGCCGCGCCGAGCACCCAGCCTTCGTCGCTGATCAGGCGCACGCGCAGGCCGTCCGGGACGATGCGCGCGAGCTGCGTGGACAAGGACTTGGACATCCGCAGCAGCGGCAGCGTGTCGACCGGTTCAGGCACGCGCTGCGCCGAGTCGAGCATGCCCAGGCCGAGGCGATCCGGCATCTGCGCGCGCGGCAGGCGCAGCTCGACGCGATAGCCGGAGCCGTCTTCCTGCCATACCCCTTCGACGATGGTCGGCAACGCGTTGTCGCTGGCGTCGCCCAGGGTGAGCGCATCGAAGTGACCGGGCGCGGCGCTGGCGATGAGATAACGCCGGGTCAGATCGCCGCGCTGCAAGGTCAGGGTGAGGTGATCCGCACTCGATGCACGCGGATCGTTCGCGTCGACGCGGTCGCGCGTGGCGTCGCGCACGCTGGCGTACAGGTACAGCCACTCGGTGTCGTCGCACAGCAGCAGCGAAAGTTTTCCCGGATCGGAAGGCGGGCCAAGGTGTTGCGTGAAAGGCGTCAGCAGGTTCCAGTCGTCACCGTAGCCGTCCACGACCATGCGTCCCGGCGCGCGGTGCACGTACAGCGCCGCGCCAGTCGGCGGCAGCGGCACGCCGAGTGCGTCGAGCCCCTGCGCCAACGCATTCGCGGTGGCGATCAGCGTCTGTTCCTGGCCCTGGCGCAGCAACTGCTCCATCTGGCGCACGAATAGCCAGCCTGCCAGCGGCAGGGCCAGCGTCGATAGTGCAATCAGCAGGAGTTTGAAACGTAGCGACACGGCGATTGCGCGTCAGGGCTTCCAGCGATATCCGGCACCGTGAACCGTCTCGATCGCATCGAACGCCGGATCGATGGCGATGAATTTCTTGCGGATGCGCTTGATGTGCGAGGTGATCGTCGCGTCGTCGACGACCACCTGCGCCTCGCGCATGAGCTGGTCGCGGTTCTTCACGTGGCCGGGAAAGCGCACCATGGTGTGCACCATCCAGAACTCGGTCACGGTCAGCGGCACCTCGACGCCGTTCCAGGTGATGCGCATGCGCTCGGCTTCGAGCTTGAGCGGACCGTGTTCGACCACGGTTTCCTTCGCGCTCGGACGACCCAGTGCATCCAGGCGCCGGAACAGCGCGCTGATGCGCGCGGCGAGGTGATGCAGGCTCACGTCCTTGGTCAGGTAATCGTCGGCGCCCAGACGCAGCCCGGAGATGATGTCAAAATCCGAATCGCGCGCGGTCAGGAAGATGATCGGCAACGCCGCCGACTTGGCGCGCAGCTCACGGCACAGGTCGAAGCCGCCCTCGGGTTCGTCGCCGAGGCCGACGTCGATGATGACGAGTTCGGGCAGGCGCAGCGCGAACGCGCGGCTCGCGTCCGGACGCGAAGCGTAGCCTTGCACCTGGTAACCGATGCGCGTCAGCGCCTCGACGTAGTTGGCGCGGATGGCGGGTTCATCCTCGACGATGGCGATATGGCGGGCCATGCGGTTTCCTCGGGTGGCGGCGCATCCAGCTTACGGGGCCGACTCGCGTGCGGCAATCGGCGCAGCGCGGAAGTCAGGATTTGGCCATATCTCGTCGCCGTCCGGCCCGCGTCGTGTCGGCGCCGGCGCCGCTTGCGCGTTCAATCTGGCTGCGCTCCCGAGGAGACCACGATGAAGACCGAACGCCCCGATGCCAATGCCGAACTCGCCCGCAGCTTCGAACCCCTGCGCATCGCCTTTGCGCTGGGCGCCCTGCTGCTGGGATTGATCGCCACAATGCGGTTTTGACCGGAGATGACCATGGACCTGTATCTGCCCGCCGACTATCTGAATTTGCGCGAAG
>DASTAL010000319.1:0-4259 GCA_035712685.1 Rudaea sp.
ACATCATGAAAACACCAATCGTCATTTTCGCCGTCATCGCACAGGTCGCGACTTCCGTATTCGCCGCGACGAAAGAGGCGCCTTCGCGGCCGGCCGGGAAGCAATGCCAGTGGGAAAAGGTTGCCGATGCCACGCTCGGGCTCGAAGCCAGCGTGCAGCGCTGCGATTTCGGCTTCCGCAAGATCCACCTCTACGCGAAAGGCAACGCCTTGCTGATGCATTATTCCGACGGCGGCGAGGACGAAAAACTGATCGAGACGTTCGTTCTCAAGGACAAGGAAACGCCGCAGCAAGGCGTCAAGCGCGTATTCGACGAACACACGCCGGACAAATCCCTGGCCGCGCGTTGCCTCGTCCAACCCTATCAGGGCGAAGGTCGGGTGCCCAAGGGTGCGAAACGCTACACGGTTCTGCCGAACGCCGCGCTGAAGAAGGAACTCGACGCAAAACAGGATCCGGGCGACATCCCCGAGCCGCCGTGCGGCGAATGGGGCGACATGCCGGACAGCGTCCAGTACTACGAGGCGCAGGAGGGCGTTGGCCGCATCATGATCGTGCGCGCGGGACAGGACGAACCGATGTTCGACGAGAAGACGTTGCGCCTGTTGCCGCCGAAAAAATAACGCGTCACCAGCCCAGGGCCTTGAGCTTCTCCGCCGTCGCCGCGTCTGCCGGGCGCGCGACGAGGCCGCCGAGCGGACTGATGGTCACGGTGTAGCGGCCGCCATCAACGAGTGGCAGGAAGGCAGCGCTGCCGTAGTCCGCGTCGATCCACGGCAGCCAGCGCGGAAAGCGCTGCTTGAGTTGCCACAGGTCGATGGCCGAATCCGCATTCAGCTCGGCGACACTCGGCAACGTGGCTTGCGCCTGCGCGGCATCGCGATAACGCCCGGACAGGCGATCGACCCGAAACAGGGGCTTCGCACCGAGCTCGACCGCGCGCGGCGCCCATTTGATCACACGCGCATCGAGCTGCCACTCGTCGCCGCGCAATTCCTCGCTGCGATGCGTGCCGTCGGGAAAATCGACCCGCACGCCGAATCGCTGCGGACCCAGCTGGCGCGACTGCACGCCTGCGACCGGCGCTTCGGCGCTGAGCAGGCTGTAGCTGCGCAGGGCCAGGCCGAGTCCGCAGAGCAGGAAGGTCAACAAGACGAACACCAGGAACCACGCCCCGCGATGCGCGCAGGCAAATCTGCGCCTTGCGCGCCAATGCCGGCGCACGGCGAAGGCCTGCGCCAGCGCGATCAGCGCTGCGACGACGGCGCCGGCGAACAGCAGGGGAACGACGAAGGCAAAGTCCATCGCTGCACTCGCTTCAGTGCTTTTCAGTGGTCTTCAGAGAGGCCTCGCGCACCGCGCCGAACTGGCTGCCGGGCAGCCATTGCGGAAAAGTGGATTCGTCCACGAGGCGCTTGCCGACAGCGTACAGCGCCTGCGCGTCCTCGATCACGCCGGACAGATCCCAGTTCGGGTCGTAGTTGTCGGCGGGCTTGTGATAACGGTGCGCGGTGAAATCGTCGTAGGCCGCGCGTCCGGCCGCTTCGCCGCCGTCGAGCTTGTCGAAGCCGCCGCGCGCGTACAGCACGGGCACGCCCAGGCGCGCGAAGTTGAGCTGGTCGGAGCGATAGAAGAATCCCTTTTCCGGTTCCTCGTCGGCACTGATCGTGCGGCCCTCCGGCTTGAGCGCGTCGGCCAGGTACTGGTCCATCTGCGATTGGCCGAATCCGATGATCGCCATGTTGTGGGTGCGACCCATGGGGATGAGTTCGTCCATGTTGATGTCGGCGACGGTCTTCGCCATCGGGAAGGCCGGATGCAGGGTGTAGTACTGCGAGCCGAGCAGGCCGGCTTCTTCCATCGTCGGGGCGAAGAACAGGATCGAGCGCTGCGGCGGCGGATTCTGGTGCGCGAATGCGTCGGCGATTTCGAGCAGGGCGGAAAGGCCGGTACCGTTGTCGACCGCGCCATTGTAGATCTGGTCGCCCTTGAGCGTCGGATCGCGGCCGAAGTGGTCCCAGTGCGCGGAATAGACGATGACTTCGTCCTTGCGCGTGGTGCCCGGCATCAGCGCGAGCACGTTGTCGGTCTGCATGTTGCGGATCTGGTTGTGGAATGCGATCGACGCCGAGGCCTTGAGCGGCACCGGCGTGAAGCCCGGCTTCGCGGCGGCTTTTTCCAGCACGTCGAGATCGGCGCCGGTGCTGGCGAACAGGCGCTTCGCGGCGGCGCCGGTCAGCCAGCCGGCGACGGCCAGGCGCGGCGGCGTGGACGCTTCGGGAACCAGGCTGAACTGCGGGCCGCTCCAGCTGTTGACCACCACTTCCCACGGGTAACCCGCGGCGCCGGTTTCGTGCACGATCAGGCAGCCGGCCGCACCCTGGCGCGCGGCTTCCTCGTACTTGTACGTCCAGCGGCCGTAGTAGGTCATGTTGCGACCCTTGAACAAGGCCGGGTCAGCATGGCCGGGATCGTTGACCAGCACGACCACGATCTTGCCCTTGACGTCGAGACCGGCGTAGTCGTTCCAATGGTATTCCGGCGCGACGATGCCGTAGCCGGCGAACACGAGGTCGGCGTCCTTGATCGCCACGTCCGGCACGTTCTGCAGCGTGCCGACGATGAGGTCGCTGCGGTAGTTGTACTTGTCCACTTTGCTGCCTTCGTTCACGTCGAGCGCGATCTTGTCGCCGTCGAGCAGGGTGGTTTCCACGGCCGGCACGGATTGCAGGTAACTGTCGCCGTTGCCGGGCTTCAGGCCCATGCTCTTGAACTGGTCGATCAGATACGTGGTCGTCATGCGTTCGCCGATCGTGCCCGGCTTGCGGCCCTCGAATTCGTCCGAAGACAGGCGCAGGTCGTAGCCGGCGAAATCCGCCGCCGTGATCGCCGGCGCGAAATGGCCGTCGGTCGTGGGCTTGAGCGGCTCGGGTTTCGAAGCGGCCGTCGCCGCGATCTTGGCCGGTTCCGGTGGGGTGGACTGTCCGCAGGCGGCCAGCAGGCAAGCGACGAGAAGGGTGGCGGTCAGGTTGCGCATGAGGACTCCGGAGCGAACGGCAAGTCCCGATTGTAGAAGAAATGGCATTCGAAGGACCCGGCGTTTGCTTGGCATGGCGATGGCCGGCTGAAAAAGTTCAAGGGCCGCCGTCGCCAACCTACAAGAGGCCCTCGATGGGCAGCAGACTCAATAACATTGCTTCCAGGCGCCGTTTCGCGCCGGCTCCCGGCTCGAAGTGCGTGGCGCTGCCGTCGCCGTCCTTCCAGACCAGGCGCTGGGAATTACCCTGCCGCTCGACGCGATAGGCACGCCCCGGCTGCGTCGCTTGCGCGAAGAAGTCCGCGACGGCCTGCGCCAGTCCCGAGGAGTCGACGATCACCCCCATTTCCGTATTCAACAGGCGGGAGCGTTGATCCATGTTCATCGAGCCGATGAAAACGAGCGTCCGGTCGATGACGACGGCCTTGGCATGCAGCGAAGTGCCGGACCAGGTTTCGCCGGACTCTGCGGATCGCGTCCGGCGTCGCGCCGAGCGCAGTTCGTACAGCTCGACGCCGCATTCGAGCAGTGCGCGCCGATAATGCGCATAGCCGGCTTGGGCGGCCGTACTGTCCGTCGAAGCCAGCGAGTTGGTGAGCACCTGGACCGCCGTGCCGCGTTTGACCAGGTCGCAAAGCAGGCGCGTGCCGCTGGTGCCGGGCACAAAATACGGAGAAATCAGCAGCACGTCGCGATGGGCATCGGCGATCAGCGACCTGACGCGGGGCACGATGCGAAGTGCCGGATCGTCCCGCGCGGCCACCTTGTCGGGTTCGTCCGCGATCATCGAAGCCGCGCCCCAGAACCAGGCGCCGTTCCGGTCGGCCGTCGCGCCTCCGGGAAGTTCGTCGAGCGATGCCTGCGCGTAGTCCGACTGCGCGAATTGCCGCGCATCGTGCGCCAGTTCATCACGCGTGCGCGCAAGAGTGCGCTCCGGATGACGCGGCGTGCCGAACGCCGCGACGGGATACGCGGCGTCGCTGTTCCAGTAGGCGTCGAACGTGCGCGAGGCCGCGGCGACCACAGGCCCGATCGCGATGACATCGAGATCGCGGAAATTGCTCGTGCCGTCCGCATCGAAATACGCATCACCGATATTGCGCCCGCCGATGACGGCGACATTGTTGTCGACGATGAAGGATTTATTGTGCATGCGTCTGTTGAGCCGACGAAACTCCAAAAGCAATTCGATGGCTTTAATCGGTTCCGCCGCGCGAGCCCG
>DASTAL010000320.1:0-2411 GCA_035712685.1 Rudaea sp.
GGTGCCGCCGATTACCTGCCGGCCGACTTGTACGTCGGCGCCCTGAATCGCGAAACCGCCGCGGTCGATTTCGCCCTCGCCTGGCTGCCCGAGGGTGAACTGACGCAGGAAAGTTACGTCAATCTGATTCCCACGATCCAGGGCGGCACCCACGCCAACGGACTGCGCACCGGCCTGACCGAGGCGCTGCGCGAATTCTGCGACATCCGCAACCTGCTGCCGCGCGGCGTGAAGCTCGCGCCGGAAGACGTCTGGGACCGGCTGTGCTTCGTGCTGTCGTTGAAAATGCAGGATCCGCAGTTTTCCGGCCAGACCAAGGAACGCCTTTCCTCGCGCGACGCCGCCGGATTCGTCGAGAACGCCGCGCACGACGGATTTTCGCTGTTTCTCAACCAGCACGTCGACCTCGGCGAGAAGATCGCCGCCATCGCGATCGAGCGCGCAAGCCTGCGGCTCAAGGCCGAAAAGCAGATCGTGCGCAAGAAGATCACCCAAGGCCCCGCCCTGCCCGGCAAGCTGGCCGACTGCGCGTCCAGCGACCTGTCGCAAACCGAGTTGTTTCTCGTCGAGGGCGATTCCGCCGGCGGCAGCGCCAAGCAGGCGCGCGACAAGGATTACCAGGCCATCCTTCCGCTGCGCGGCAAGATCCTGAATACCTGGGAAGTGGAATCCGGGCAGGTGCTGTCCTCGCAGGAAGTCCACGATCTCGCCGTCGCCATCGGCTGCGATCCGGGCAAGGACGATATTTCCGGACTCCGCTACGGCAAGATCATCGTGCTCGCCGACGCCGACTCCGACGGCCTGCACATTGCCACGCTGCTGTCCGCGCTGTTCCTGCGCCACTTTCCGGCACTGGTGCGGGAGGGCCATGTCTTCGTCGCCATGCCGCCGCTGTTCCGCGTCGACATCGGCAAGCAGGTTTTCTACTGCCTCGACGAAGCCGAACGCGACGCGCAACTGGCCCGGATCGAGCGCGAGAAGATCAAGGGCGCAGTCAACGTCACCCGCTTCAAGGGACTGGGCGAGATGAATCCGGCGCAACTGCGCGAATCCGCCATGCATCCGGACACGCGTCGCCTCGTCCAGCTCACCGTCGATACGGACGACGGCACCGCGCCGCTGATGGACATGCTGCTGTCGAAGAAGCGCGCAGGCGACCGCAAGGAATGGCTGGAGACCAAGGGCGATTTGGCTTCGCTTGAGGTCTGACGCCGATCAAACCAACGCTGTTTCGAGCAACGCCATGATGACTGCCTGCGTCGGCGCGGCGAGGTCGTCGCGATACGCGAACGAATCCTCGTCCATGTAGTTCGACTGCGCCAGTTCGAGTTGGACCGCGTCGACGCCGTTCGCCGGGTCGCCATAACGGCGCGTGATGTAACCGCCCTTGAAGCGACCGTTGGCGACGAAAGTATATTTTTCCTGTGCCGCGAGCACGCCGGTCAGTCGACGCTGCAAATCCGCGCCACAGCTGGCGCCACCGGCCGTACCGAGGTTGAAATCCGGCAGGCGGCCGTCGAACAGGAACGGCACGACGCTGCGGATGGAATGACCTTCCCAGAGCACCACGCGGCCATGCGCGGCCTTGATGCGCGCGATTTCAGCAGCCAGCGCCTCGTGGTAAGGCCGCCAATAGCGCTGCACGCGCTGCGCAACTTCGTCCGGCGACGCTTCCCGTCCTGGCAGATAAACCGGCTCGCCGCTGAACTGGACGATGGGACACAAACCGGTGGTGTTCTGGCCCGGATACAGCGACACGTCGTCCGGCGGGCGGTTCAGGTCGACGACGTAGCGCGAATGCCTGGGCACGATCATCGACGCCCCCAGTTCGCGCGCGAAGGCGTACAGGCGCGAAACGTGCCAGTCGGTGTCGGGCACGCGGCGCGCGGATGCGGTCATGCGCTCGGCCATGTCGTCGGGGAGCGCCGTGCCGTCGTGCGGCAGCGAGACGAGCAGCGGCGCGGTGCCGCGATGCAGGGTGAAAATTTCCATATGCATCAGATATTGAAGCGCGCCGGCGAGAACGGCGCCAGATCCAGCGTCGGCGGCGCGGCGCAGATCAGATCCGAAACCAGTTTTCCGGTGATGGCCGACATGGTGATGCCAAGCATGCCGTGGCCGGTGGCGAGGACCAGATTCCGCAACGTCGCCGCGCGGCCCAGTATCGGCAGGTCGTCCCACGTCATCGGCCGCCAGCCGTACCATTCCTCGACCATCTGCGCGCCTTCCGGCTCGTGCAGGTATTCGGCGGCGCCACGCTTGAGCGCATCCAGGCGCGTGCGGTTGAGCGTGGCGTCGTAGCCGGCGAATTCCATCGTGCTGCCGAGGCGGTAGCCGGATTCCCACGCGGTCACGCACACGGCGCGTTCCTTCAACGACAACGGAATGCGCGGAGGATGGAGCGGCCGCGT
>DASTAL010000321.1:0-1921 GCA_035712685.1 Rudaea sp.
CTGCACGCGGATGCGCCCGTGCGGCGATGCCACCCAGCACCAGTCGCCGTCGGCGAGGCCGTGCGCGGCCGCGGTGCGCGGGTGCAGGAACAGATAATTGCGCGTCGCGATCTGGCGCAGCCAGGCGTTCTGCGAACCCCAGGCGTGGTACATGAACATGGGACGCTGGGTGATGGCGGAAAACGGAAACGCCGCGTCTTCCGGCGCAACCGCATGGTAGAAAGGCAGCGGGTCGAAGAATTTCTCGACGCGCGCACGTTCGCGCGCGGGCGGCTGCGCGGCGCCATGCCCCTGCGCGGCGAGGCGGAATTTCTGCAATCGCTCGGAATAGATTTCCAGCACGATCGCATCCGTCGAACCGACGAAGCCGAGCGACTTGGCCCAGGCGAGGTAATCGCGATTGGCCATCTTGTAATAGCGGCCGGCGTCGGGAATCTTCGTTTCCCAATGGCAATCGTGCGACTTGTACGCATCGAGCTGGTGCGGATTCGGTGCGCCGATCCCCGCCTTGTCGCCCGACGGACCGCGCCAGCCGGCGAGCAGGCCCACGCCCGGCGCGCGTTCGTGTTCGACCATGTACTGCGCGTAGCCGCGCGGATATTTCGCTGCGCCATCCGCATCGACCATGCCCGGCAGTTTCAGGCGCGTGCCGAGATCGAGCAGCACATCCTGGAACGGACGCACGTCTCGATCCGGATGGCATACCGGTTGGCGGATCGCGTCCGCGGCAGCGTCGGCATCGGAAATCGGCCGATCCAGCAGCGAGATGCAGTCGTGGCGCTCCAGGTAGGTCGTATCCGGCAACACCAGGTCGGCGTAGTTCACCGTCTCCGACCAATACGCGTCGGCATAGATGAAGCGTGGAATCCTGTACGTGCCGTCGGGGTCCTTGTCGCAGAGCATGCGCTGCGTGTCGCGCGTGTTCATCGCCGAGTTCCAGCCCATGTTGGCCATGAACAGGAACAACGTGTCGATCTTGTGCGGATCGCCGGCCCAGGCGTTGCGGATCACGGATTGCAGCATGCCGTGCGCGGCGAGCGGGAATTCCCACGAGAACGCCTTGTCGATGCGGCGCGGCGAACCGTGCGCGTCGACGACGAGGTCTTCCGGGGCGTGCACGTAGCCGAGCGGTCCGGCGTCGAGCGCGCCGTTGTCCTTGCGCGTGCGACCCGGCCGGTTCGCCGGCGGCACGGCTTTCGGATACGGCGGCTGGTAGCGGAAACTCCCGGGCGTGTCGATCGCGCCGAGCAGCATCTGCAGCACGTGGATCATGCGGCAGGTGTGGAAACCGTTCGCGTGTGCGCTGATGCCGCGCATCGCGTGCATGGAGACCGGACGGCCGATCATCTCGTCGTGTTCGCGGCCGTGGCAATCGGTCCAGCGCTGCGGCAGGCGGATTGCCTGATCGAACGCCGTGTCGGCGAGTTCGCGCGCGATGCGGCAGATCGTATCCGCATCGACGCCGCATTGCGGCGCGACGGACTCGGGTGCGTAGTCGTCGGCAAGGAAGCGCTCGGCAAGCAACTGGAATGCGGGTGTCGCCTTGCGCCCGTCGGGCAGGGTGAATTCGCCCGCGATGGCGGGTGCGACGTCCAGCGCGTCCGCGGGCCGCGCGGCGTTGCCGCGCCTGTCCCAGCACGACGGCTTGCCGTCCGTGTCGCGCGCGATCAATCCATCGTCCGCGCCGCCCGGATTGCGCACGACGAGGTGATGCGAGTTCGTGTACTTCACGAGGTAATCGAAATCGACGCGGTCGTGGATCAGCAATTCGCGGATCAGGGCGCCGACGAGCAACCCGTCGGTGCCGGGACGGATGCCGATCCACTCGTCGGCGATCGCGGCATAGCCGGTGCGTACCGGATTGATCGCGACGATCTTCGCGCCTCGGCTTTTCAGCTTTCCCAGTCCGAGCTTGATCGGG
>DASTAL010000322.1:0-2073 GCA_035712685.1 Rudaea sp.
CAGCGCGATGCCGATGAACAGGCGCTTGCCGAGGCCGCCGGTGCGCAGCGTGCCGAACGCGAACGGCACCGCACAGAACGCCAGCACCAGCACGTTGAGCGGGTAGAAGATGCGGCCCCAATAGGCGCGCTGGTAGCTGCCCGGGTCCTGGCGGTTGCGCTGCATGTAGTCGACGTTGCGCGCCAGGTCGCCGATCGACAGGTATTCCGGGTGGATCATCGACACCGCGAGCACATTCGGGTCGAGCGTCGATTTCCACTGCGCCTCGGGCAAGGTCGTGCTCGTGGCCGAGGCCTTGCCGAACTGCGTGCGGCGCACGTCGTGGAAGGTCCATTCGCCGCCGGCGTGGGTGGCGGTTTTCGCCAGCGCCAGCGCCGTCAACTTGCCAGCATCGTCGAACTCGAACACGCGCACGTCCTGCAATTCCACTTCGGGCCCCGCCTTGCCGGTACGCGTGCGGCCGTGCTTGGCGTTGACGACGTTTTCGCCGTCGCGCGCCCACAGGCTGCCGCCGCGGCCGATGGCGACGTCTTTCGACTTGGCCGAAAGCGCCAGCGCCTCGGCCTTCTGCTGGCCGAGCGGGCCGATGGTCTCTCCCATCAGCATCACCAGCGCGGTCAATGCGGTCAGCGCGACGATCACCGAAACGCAGATGCGCAGCTTCGACAGGCCCGCCGCGCGCAGCGCGGTCAACTCGCCGCTGGTGGCGAGCGTACCCATGCCAAGCAGGCCGCCGATCAGCGCGGCGTAACCGAAGAACTGGTAGCCGCGGCGCGGCACGGTGAGCAGGGTATAGGCCACCGCCTTGCTCAGCGTGTACTGGCCGGTGCCGACATCGTTGACCTCGCCGACGAAGGCGCGGAACGCGTCGAAGCCGACCAGGAATCCCCACGCGACCAGCACCGCGCCGAGCACGGAAATTGCCACCAGCTTGTCGACTTGCTTGAACGCCGGCATGCGCATCAGGCCGCTCCCGGCTGCACGCGCAGGCGCGTTGGCTTGGGTTTCGGCAACTTGTCGCTGCGCCAGATCAGGTACACCGCGATCAGCGCGGCGGGAATCTGCACCCACCAGAAACCGATGCGCGGATCGAGCCTGCCCTGCGTCAGCCAGGATCGATCCAGAGCGAGGAAGTTGTAGTACACGAACCAGGCCAGCAGCGCGATCAGCAGGCGCGCGTAACGCGGCTCGCGCGGACTGGACTTGGCCAGCGGCAGGCCGAGCAGCACGAGCACGAGCACGGAAATCGGTGCGGCGAGGCGCCATTGCAGTTCCACGCGTTGCACCGGGTCGGCGCTCGCCAGCAACGCCGACGTCGGCGCGCTGCGCTTGACCGAGTCGGGCGTGGTGTCGGTGTCGTTGTCCGGCAACTGGATGTCGTTGCGCGCGTAGCGCATCAGGCGCCAGTTGTCCGCGCCGAGCGTGCCCTCGACGCGGAAACCGTCGTTGAGGCCGAGGAAACGCCGCGCGCCGTCGGCATCGTGGAAGAGTTCGCCGCTGGCCGCGGTGACGACATTGATGCCGATGCTGCCGTCCTTCGTGTTCGTGCGCTCGCTTTCCAGGAAGAGTTTCTGGAACTTGGTGCCGTCGGCGTTCATTTCCTCGACGTACATGACGCCGTCGTTCTTCGGCAGCTCGACGAAACGCCCGGGCTCGAGGCCGGCGATGATCAGCGAGCGGCTCGCCTCTTCCTGCAGCGCCTGCGCCTGGCGCACCGCGGCGGGCGCGAGCCAGAAGGAGATCAGCGCGATGGCGATGGCGAGCGGCACACCGAACAGCGCGAGCGGGCGCAGCAGGCCGCTCGCCGGCAACCCCGAGGCGGCGAACACCGCCATCTCGCTCTCGCGATAAAGGCGTCCGTAGGACATCTGCACGCCCAGGAACGCCGCCAGCGGCACCAGCAGGGTGAGCGTATCGACCGTGCGCAGGCCAATCAGCGCGAGCAGCAGGTCGGCCGCGACGCGGCCGCGCGCGATCTTGGCCAGCAGGTCGGCCACCGTCGCGCCCACCGTGACCAGCAGCAAGATCGCGGTGGCGGCGGCGAAACTCCACAGCAGTTCGCGCGCCAGGTAG
>DASTAL010000323.1:0-2179 GCA_035712685.1 Rudaea sp.
CTGGGTGCACAGGCGCAGGCCGCGCTTGCGCAGGGTCTCCAGGCGCTTGGGCAGGTGCCGCACGAAAGCCAGCCGCAGCTCCGCCGCCTGTTGGGTATCGTCCTGTTTGTGCATGGGCTCTGCCGTTTGTCCGCACTATACCGGTTCGGCGGCGCCCGATAAACCGAATGGAAAGGCGGAAAACGGCATCGGATCGAATCCGCCGGTCAGCCCGGTTTGACCACCGCGAGCACGACGATGGCGATCAGCAACAGCGCCGGAACTTCATTGAAAATCCGCAGCCAGCGCGAGGAATGCGGCGCCTCATCCCGCGCAAATCGGTTTTTCAAGCGCACGAGATAGCCGTGGTAGAAGATCAGGCCGGCGACCAGGCCGAGTTTTGCGTGCAGCCACGCCTGGTGCAGGAAGGCCGGCGCCAGCATCAATGTCCAGAGTCCGAACACGACCGCAAGCGCGCCGCCGATATGGGTGATGCCGAGCAGGCGCCGTTCCATGATCTTCAACTGCGCGCGCACCGCCGCGTCGGCGGACTCGGCGTGGTAGATGAACAGGCGCGGCAGGTAGAACAGGCCGGCGAACCAGGTCACGACGAAGACGACGTGCAGGGCCTTGATCCAGAGATAGGGCATGGCGGATTCCGCGAACAGGCGACGCGCCGATTGTCGCACAGGCTCGGTTTCGTGATCGGTTCGCTTGACGCCCGCGCGCGGCGGCGGCTATAAGACTTGGCTCCGCCGGCCGCGCGCCGCTCCCGCACGATTGTCCATGGCCAAGGTTCTGCCACCGCCCATCCTCGTGGTGCGCACGCAGCGTCCCGCGCGGCGCTGGCGTTGGGCGTTCGCCGTCGCGTTGTTGTGGCTGGCCTCGCTCGCTGGTGCCTTGGTCCTGCAGCATTGGCTGGTCGGCGTCGATGAACACCTGAGCACGGCGCGCGCACAGAAGGATCACGACGCCCAACTGCAGAAGGTCGCCATCGCCGAACGCGCCGAGCAGGTGGCGCGCGCGGCGAACGCCGACTTGCAGCAGAGCCTGCGCGACCGCCAGGAGGAAATCGCCGGCCTGCGCGCGGACCTCGCGTTCTACAGCAAGCTCACGGATGGCCGCAGCAAGCCGGAGGGTCTGGCCGTACACGGCGTGCGCATGGCCGCTGGCGCAACGCCGGGCGTCTACAATTTCACGGTGACGCTGACGCAGACGCTCAAGTCCGGCCAGGTCGCCAGCGGCCGGCTGAAACTCGCGGTCGATGGCATTCGCGCCGGCAAGCTGGCGACGTTGGCATGGACCGATCTCGCGCCGAACCAGGAGGCGTCGGGGCTGCCGTTTTCGTTCAAGTATTTCCAGCAAGTGGCCGGCACCGTGATGCTGCCCGCCGGATTCACCCCCAACCGGGTCCATGTCGAGGCCGATGCCGGCGGCGACATGGGCCGCGCCGACCAGGATTTCACCTGGTCCGACGCGCTTGCCGATCAGGAGCCCGCCAATGTTCAGCAATAACCGCAAACCCGCGAATGTACCCGCCGACACCACGACGTTGATTGCATCAGGTACGGCGATCAAGGGCGATATCCTGTTTTCCGGACGCTTGCACGTCGACGGCAAGGTCGAGGGCGCGATTCGCGGCGATGGCGCGCAGGCGATGCTGACCCTTTCCGAGCACGCCGTCGTCACCGGCGAGGTGCAGGCGCCGCATATCGTGGTCAACGGCGCGATCACTGGCGACGTAACCGCCTCGGAGCGCCTGGAACTGGCCAGCAATGCGCGCGTGGAAGGCAATGTCTACTACAAGTTGCTGGAAATGTCGGCCGGCGCGCAGATCAACGGCAAGATGGTGCATCGGGCGGAGCCGCCGAAGCAGCTGCCAAAACCCGAGGAAAAGGCATCGTCCTCTTGAATTCCGCGCGCCGCGGCGCGATCTTCATCATATGAACGAAACCCCGGACTACCAGTCACTCGAAACCCCGCTCGTGTTTACCGACGCGGCCGCGCACAAGGTGCGTGAGTTGATCGCGGAAGAGAGCAATCCGAACCTCCACCTGCGCGTGTACATTTCCGGTGGTGGCTGTTCCGGCTTCCAGTACGGATTCACGTTCGACGAGCAGCGCGCCGAGGACGACCTCGCCGTGGTCAAGGACGGCGTGACGCTCGTGGTCGATCCGCTCAGCCTGCAATACCTGATGGG
>DASTAL010000324.1:0-4921 GCA_035712685.1 Rudaea sp.
CGATTTCGTTGTCGCGTTTGTCGCCCTGCTGCATGCATGGTTCCTGGTACTGGAAATGTTCCTGTGGACCAAGCCTTTGGGCCGCAGGGTCTTCCGGCTCACGCCGGAATTCGCCGAGGCGTCGAAGAAGCTCGCGATGAACCAGGGCCTGTACAACGGATTCCTCGTCGCCGGGCTTGTCTGGGGCCTGTGCGCGAACGATTTTCATGTCAAGATTTTCTTCCTCGCTTGCGTGTTCGTAGCCGGCGTCTTCGGCGCATGGTCGCTGGGCAATCGCAAGGTTTTCT
This sequence comes from Rudaea sp., assembly GCA_035712685.1. Lineage (GTDB taxonomy): Bacteria > Pseudomonadota > Gammaproteobacteria > Xanthomonadales > Rhodanobacteraceae > Rudaea. Next base: position 288 of record DASTAL010000324.1, read on the forward strand.
TCGTGCAGGCATTTCCCGCGCTCATCGCGCTGATCCTGCTGCATCTGCATTGAGGCCATCATGTCGAACAACAAGACATTCCATCTACCCGATCTCGGCGAAGGCCTGCCCGACGCCACCATCGTCGAATGGCTGGTCAAGGAGGGCGAAAGCGTCAAGCTCGACGCGCCGCTGGTGTCGATGGAGACGGCCAAGGCCGTGGTCGAGGTGCCTTCGCCCTATACCGGCAAGGTGACGAAACTCCACGGCAAGGCCGGCGACGTCATCGACACCGGCGCCGCGCTGGCCGAATTCGAACTCGATCCGAACGCCAAGCAGCGTGCAGAGAATGCCGCAGGCGGACATCATCACGCGCCCACGCCGGCGGCGGCAGCGAAACCAGCGCCGGCTCCGGCCGCCACGAAGACGAGCGACCGCGAAGACGAGGGCACCGTGGTCGGCGCGATGGTTTCGAGCAATGAAGTCATCGTCGAACAGGCCGCCAGCGTCGGCGGCGTGAAGGCCGTGCCGGCCGTGCGCGCGATGGCGAAAAAACTCAAGGTCGACCTCGCGCGCGTGCAGCCGACCGGCGCCGGCGGCGCCGTGACCATGCAGGACGTCAAGAACGCCGCGGCGGCGGGAACGGCTGCGCCGAGTGCCGCGCCTGCGCCGGCTCGCGTGCCGTCAGCACCCGCGCCGATGCCGCAACCGGCCGTGGTGCGCACGCCGCTGTCCGCATCCGGCCAGCCCATGCGCACCGCACCGCCGTCCGCCCAAACGGTTTACGGCCAGCCCGACCAGCTCAAGGGCGTGCGCCGCAACATGGCGCGGGTCATGGCCGATGCGCACGCGCAGGTGGTGCCGACCACCATCGTCGACGACGCCGACCTGCACGAATGGATCGGCAAGCAGGACATCACCGCGCGTCTGATCCGCGCTATCGTCGCCGCCTGCAAGACCGTGCCGGCGCTCAACGCCTGGTTCGACGGCAAGAACCTCACCCGCACCTTGCACCCGCACGTCGATATCGGCATCGCCGTGGACACCGACGACGGCCTGTTCGTGCCGGCCCTGCGCAACGCCGACGTGCTCGACGCCGCCGGCATCCGCGCCGCGATCAAGCGCCTGCGCACGACCGTGGAGGATCGGTCGATTCCGGCGTCGGAGCTGTCCGGCTACACGATCAGCCTTTCCAACTTCGGCATGTTCGCCGGGCGCTATGCGTCGCCGGTCGTGGTGCCGCCGTGCGTGGCCATCGTCGGCGCGGGCAAGCTCTCGTACGACGTGGTGGCCGTGATCGGCGGCATCGAAGTGCACCGGCGCATGCCGATCTCGCTCACCTTCGACCACCGCGCCTGCACCGGCGGCGAGGCGGCGCGATTCCTGAAGGCCCTGCTCGACGACCTGGCGTTGCCGAAGTAGGAGCCTGTCTGCCGGCGATCCGATGCGGATCGCCGATGCTGCTTTCGAGCTACATCCCGAACCGGTAATCGATCTTCACCAGGAACTGCTCGTCGTCGCGCAGCGAAAACGCGTTGCCGAGTTGCGAGGGCGCACCCGATACGCCGGGCATTTCGTCCAGCGCGAAACCGCCGCGGCCGTACACCACGTACAGATACGACAGCGGCGCCAGCTCGAAGCGGTAGCGCAATTGCACGCCGAGCTGGCGCAGGCGGAAGTCGTCGACCGGCGTGCTGCTCGGAATTGCCGCACCGTTTGCGGCCACCTCGTAGGCGCCGCGGATGCGCGCGTCCAGTCCGATCGCCTGCAGTTTCAGGCGCAACTGCTGGCGCTGGCTGGCGTACCAGTCGAAGCCCGATTGCAGCTCCAGCGTGTGCTGGTTGAAACGGCCGATCAGGTTGTCGTGCTGCCAGATCAGCCAGTCCGGCGTGTGCTCGTAGTAAGGGCCGGCGTACACGCTGAAATTGTCGCTGACGAAATACGTCGGAATGAACTTGAAGTCGTAACCGACTTCATGATTGCCGCCCAGGCCGCCGGTGTAGAACTCCGCCTGCGTCTTGTACGACCAGTCGCCGTGTCGTGGCCCGGTATGTTCCCAATGCGTGTTGACCGAGGGCGGCAGGTGCAGCGCATTGTGGCCGCGCGTGAGCAGGTCGTCCCAGCCCGCGCTGTCGATGTTGACCTGCGCGAACTCGTTGCTGCCGTCGCGCAGGTCGCTGTTGCGGTTGACGCGCAGTTCGCGCCGCAGGGTCAGGTGGCGATCGTCGTTGTCCAGGCCGTCCAGGCGGAAATGCCAGTCGTGCGAGGCGTAACGCGAATCCGCCGGCAGGTCGGTCACGCGCTTCTGCACTTCCCAGTGCGCGTAGTCGAAATTGTTACGCGACAGATAACCGAAATCGTTGACCTCGAAGCGGTCGTCGAAATGCATTCCCAGCCATTGCTGGCGCCATCCGTCGCCCATGTCGTGGTTGGCGACGAAGGTGGCGCCGAGACCTTGCGTGGTAAGGCCGGATTGATCGATGCGCGTGCCAATGACATTCGCGGTCATGATCCACGCCGCGTTCGGATGCCAGTGTTGATCGATGCCCAGCACGGTGGCATCGCGATCCAGGAACGGATGATCCACGCGCGTGAGAAGCAACCCCAGGCTCTCCTCGCCGAAATCGTGCACCACGCGCGCGGCGCCGAACGTGCGCCCGGCGCTGCCGCGCTCGTCGGCGGCCAGCACGCCGTAGCTGGTCGTGCCGACGCTGCCGTTGAATTTCACCGCTTCGGCGATGTCGCCCGCCCCGTTGCCGTCGTCGGCAGGCCCGCCCACGCGGCGCGTGTAGACGAGTTGGCTGTTGTCGTCGAGCAGGCTGAAATCGAAGATGCCCTGGCTCTCGGTGAAGAACGGGCGCTTGTCGGAGAAGAACGTCTCCTGCGCGCTGAAGTTCACCACCAGGTCGTCGCTTTCGACCTGGCCGAAATCCGGATTGAGCGTCGCGGTCAACTGGAACTGCCCGTTCGGCTTCCAGAAGATGTCCGCGCCCTTGCTGAGGATGCCGCGCCCGTGCACGTTGTCGTACAACGCCGAAACGTAAGGTTTCACCGCCAACAGCGACTGGCTGTACGCCGGCACTTCGATGCGCTCGAACGCGGAGAGGTAGCGCGGCTGCGTATACGACACGGCCGGCCACGCCACGCGCTCGCCGGTCGCGGCGATCACGCGATCCAGGTACAGACCGATCGTGCGTTTGCCGTCCACGGCACGCTGCATTGGTGCGGTGTACCACGGGATCAGCACCTCCACCGACCAGCCCTGCGCATCCTGCCTGACCGCGTGCTGCCAGAGGCCGTCCCAGTCGGCATTGAAGTTGTTTTCGTTGGTGATGACTTCGTCGTCGACCGCGCCGGTGGAAGCCACCGCGAAGTCGTAGCCGGTGCGGCCGTGGCCGTTGAAATCGACCTCGACATTGATGCGATCGACCTGATCGCGGAAATCGCGTTGCACCTGCTGATGCGAACGCGGCACGCCAGCCGGCTGGGTGACGCGGATCGCCACGGCGAGGCCTTGCGGGGTGGCCAGCACCCAGGCCTCGACCGGATATTGCGCAGGCTTCCCGCTCAGCGGCTGGGTCTGGCGGAAATCGGTGATGTGCCGCGCGCCCTGCCACTCGGCGGGATCGATCTTGCCGTCGATGTCGATGGCCAGGGCAGGCGCCGCGATGAAGGCCAACAGCGCGCAAGCGAATCGAAGTATCCGCATCGGACATCCCATACGTGCGCCGTACGGGCGCGTGATTGCCGGTGATCCATGGCAAACATGGATGCGCCGCATGGTGCGAGCGTTTAAGCGCGCCTTCGACTGGCGAAAGTCATGCCGCGACTTTTCAGTCGGGCTTCGCGCCCGCGGCTACCGGGTCGGATCGAGGGCTTGCATCGCTTCACGCGCGGCCGCCATCGCGCCCTTGGGATCGGCGAATCCGCCTTGTTCGGCAAGCACGGCCTTTTTCGCATCCAGCACCTTGAACGCGAACGCATCGCCATCGCGGAAGACGACCGGCTGGAGCGCGGGCTTTTCTGCGCGCGCTTTTTTCTGTTGCTCCGGCGCTGCCAGCGATTGACTCAACGAACGCAATCCCACCGCCTCGCGCAGGCGTGCGACGAACGGCGTCGCCAGCGCACGCGCGCGCGCGGCGCCCGCGCGAAGACGATCTTCGATCTGCGCGGGATCGGCGACCAGCGCCTCGTATTTCTCGCGCATCGGCGCAAGCTCCGCATTCACGCGTTCGAAGACTTTCTGTTTGGCGTCGCCCCAGCCGATGCCGTCGGCATAGGCGCGGCGCATGGCCGCCGTTTCGTCGGCGCTGGCAAAGGCCTGGTAGATGGCGAAAATATTGGACTCGTCCGGATCCTTCGCTTCGCCCGGCGCCTGCGAATTGGTGACGATGCCGAGGATCGCCTTGCGCAGTTCCTTCTCCGGCAGCCACAGCGGAATCGTGTTGTCGTAGCTCTTGCTCATCTTGCGCCCGTCGGTGCCGGGCAGCGTCGCGACGTTTTCCTCGATCGCGGCCTCGGGCAGCGCGAAAAATTCGCCGCCGTAGATGTGGTTGAAACGCTGGCCGATGTCGCGCGCCATCTCGATGTGCTGCACCTGGTCGCGGCCGACCGGCACCTTGTTCGCGTTGAAGATGAGAATGTCCGCCGCCATC
>DASTAL010000325.1:0-3534 GCA_035712685.1 Rudaea sp.
ATCGTGCAGGAAACGCGGCTGTACGACGCCGCCGCGCACCGCACCCTGCCGATGCGCGGCAAGGAAGATGCCGACGACTATCGCTATTTTCCCGATCCGGATTTGCCGCCGCTCGTGGTGTCCGATGCCGACATCGCGGCGGTGCGTGCGGCGCTGCCCGAACTGCCGGACGCACGACGCCAGCGCTACATCGAAACGCTGGGCTTGCCCGAATCCGATGCCGTGCAGTTGTGCGCGGACAAGGCCACGGCGGATTATTTCGAAGCGGTTGTCGCTGCGTTGCCCGGCGAAGCGAAACTCTGTGCGAACTGGATTCTGGGTGAACTCGCCGCCGCGCTGAACGTGGGCAATCTGACGATCGAGGCCACGCGCGTGGACGCGCCCGCGCTGGCGCGCCTGCTCGCGCGCGTGCGCGAGGGCACGATTTCGGGCAAGACCGCCAAGGACGTCTTCGCCGCGATGTGGGCGGGCGAGGGCGATCCCGATGCGATCATCGCGGCGCGCGGCCTCAGGCAGATTTCCGACGCGGGCGCGCTGGGCGCCGTCGTGGACGCGGTGCTCGCCGAGCATCCGGCCCAGGTCGCGGAATGCCGCGCCGGCAACGACAAGCTCCTGCAATTCTTCGTCGGCCAGGCGATGAAGCGCCTGCGCGGACAGGGCAATCCGCAGCAATTGAATGCGCTGTTGCGCGACAAGCTCAAGTAGGCGGCGAATCTGCGACAATGCGCGCTTTGCCTCGGCCGGAATTCCCGATGAAAGCCCTGATTTGCGGTTCGCTCGCCTACGACACCATCATGGTGTTCCAGGACCAGTTCAAGAACCACATCCTGCCGGACAAGGTGCACATGCTCAATGTCGCCTTTCTGGTGCCGCGCATGCGCCGCGAGTTCGGCGGTTGCGCCGGCAACATCAGCTACAACCTGAAGCTGCTCGGCGGGCATCCGCTGCCGATGGGCACGGTCGGCCAGGATTTCGGCCCCTACCGCGAGCATTTCACCCGCTGCGGCATCGACCTGTCGCAGGTGAAGACGATCGAGGATCTGTTCACGGCGCAGGCGTTCATCACCACCGACCTCGACGACAACCAGATCACGGCGTTTCATCCCGGCGCGATGATGCGCAGCTTCGAGAACCACGTGCGCGACGTTCCCGAGGTCGCCTTCGGCATCGTCGGCCCGGACGGGCGCGAGGCGATGCTGCAGCACGCCGCGGAATTCGCCGAGCGCGACATCCCCTTCATCTTCGATCCCGGCCAGGCCATGCCGCTGTTCAACGGCGAGGAGTTCCGCGCCTTCATCGAGCAGGCGCAGTACGTGACCGTCAATGACTACGAGTCAAACCTGTTGCAACGCGCGACCGGCTGGAACGAAAAACAGATCGCCGAGCGCGTGAAGGCGTACATCGTCACGCGCGGACCCAAGGGTTCGCTGATCCATACGGGCAAGAAGACCATCGACATCCCGCCGGCGCACGAACGCCGCGTGTCCGATCCCACGGGTTGCGGCGATGCGTATCGTGCCGGCCTGATCTACGGCCTGATGCGCAACATGGACCTGTCCACCTGCGGGCGCATGGCTTCGCTGATGGGTGCACTCAAGGTCGAGCATCCCGGCACCCAGAACCAGCGTTTCACCTACAACGAATTCGCCGATCAGTTCCGCCAGCAGTTCAGCTACGCACTGGATTGAATTGGGCTGGATTGATCCGGCTCAGTGCGCCGGATCGGCATTGCCGATGTCGATCAGGCCCTTCCATTCACCTTTTGCATTGCGCCGCCATACGGTGACGTAGCTGCCGGCGATCGATTTGCCGCCGGCCTTCGGGGTCGAGGTCCAGCGCCCGCGCGAGACGCCCATGTCGCCGGCCTTGGCGGCGAATACCTCGAGCGGGTGCCAGGCCAGCCGGTTCGGGTCCGGCACGTCGCCGCCCATCTTTTGGTAGATCGCATCGTGGCCGATCGCCGGCTGCGAGCCGCCGCCGTAGATCGTGCCGTCGACCGTATCCATCCAGTTCGCGAATGCCTTGGCGGTGCCGTCGCGCGCGGCCTGCGCGGCGAAATCGCCGTCCGCCTTGACGATGGCGCGGGCGGCGTCGAGATTGCCGTGCAGGCGCGGTTCCTGCGCGTGGGCGCCCGTCGAAACGAGCGCGACAAGTACCCAGGCCAGCCAGTTGTGCATGACAATCTCCCGTGGATTTTGCAATCGCTCAGATTCCCAGCGAAAACGGCGTGAAAGTGGTATCGCGGTCGTAGTAGTCCTCGTTCTCGGCGCGCTTGAGTGCGGCGACGACGCGATAGGTCAATGGGGTGGCGAGGACTTCCCACAGCACCTTGAGCGAGTAATTCGACGCCATCACGACGAACACCATTTTCGTGTCCCATACGCCGAGGAAGGCCAGGGGATAGAACACCAGCGAATCCACGCCTTCGCCGCAGATGGTCGAGCCGACGATGCGCGTCCACAGCGCATTGCCATTCGTCCACAACTTCATTTTTGCGAGCGTGTACGAGTTCACGAACTCGCCGCAGAAGAAGGCCGTGATCGAGGCGAGCACGATGCGCGGAGTCTGGCCGAAGATCGACTCGTAGGCGGCTTGTTCGTGCCAGTGTGCCGCGGGTGGCAGCTTGACGACAATGGTCGCCATGAACGAGGCGAATACCAGCGCGGTCAGGCCCGACCAGATCACGCGGCGCGCGCGGGCGTAGCCGTACACCTCGGTGAGAATGTCGCCGAAGATGTACGAGATCGGAAAAAACAGCACGCCGGCGCCGAACGTGAATTCGCCAATCAGCGGCAGGTGCACCTGCGCCACTTTCGCCGGCCCGATCAGGTTCGAGCACAGGATCGTGCAGACGAAGGCGCCGAGGATGAAATCGTAGTAGCGGTAGGTGCGGGGTGCGGCGACGGCCATGTCCGGATCCGGAAAGTGAGTCCGGCAAGCATGCCGGGCGCGAGGCGCCCGCGTCAACGCGCCTCGATCCGGATTCTCGTCTTGACCGAATTGGCGAGGAAGCAACGCTCGTGCGCGGCGTGGTGCAATGCGTCGAGTTGCTCACGCGTGGCCGAACGCGCGGCATCGAAGCCGACGCGCGGACGCAACACGACTTCGGCGATCATGGATTTTCCGGGCGCGATCTCGCGCAGGCTGCCGACGGCTTCGTCCTCGTAGCTGTCGACGATGAAACCCCTGGCCGAAGCCAACGACAGGAACCACAGCATGTGGCAACTCGCCAGAGCGGCGACGAACGCTTCCTCGGGATCGACCGCGCTGGCGTCCGACCACGGCGCGGGCACGATGTCCGGCGAGGCCGAGGCGTGCACGCTGGCGCCGCCGTCGAAGTGCCAGATGTGGGCGCGCGCATAATGCCCCTTGTTGAATATTGCCGTGCCGCGCCGCCAGTGGATGCTCGCAAGATGTTCGCTCATGGCGTAAGGTTTCCGCTGCCGTGCTGGTCGATTGTGCGGCATTGCCGAGGAGTTAGCCATGCGGATGAGCCGGCTGTTTTGCGCTCTGTTGCTGGGCCTGGCCGCGTTG
>DASTAL010000326.1:0-22137 GCA_035712685.1 Rudaea sp.
GGCCTGGTGCGACTGCAACGGTGCGCCAAGCTGGGTCTGGTGCGCCTGCACGAGCATCGCCGCCTTGGCATAGCCGAACTTGGCGAAATCGGTTCCCAGCACATCGCTCAAGTCGGGGCGATAGAAATCCGCGGCAACGAGATCAGGCAACGCCTGCTTCAAAACCGCCACGGCAGCGGCATGGCTGGCGTCGTCCGGTGTGGCCAACGCGACGGCCATCGCATCGCTGCCGATTACGCGGATCACGCGCTGTCGTGTATCGGCGACGAATTTGTTCAGTGCCACAAGTTCGGCTTGGGTCACTGCCTCGACTTGGTGCGCACCACTGATCCGGCTCCACATCAGCCAGGCCTGCCAAGCGCAGAATGCGCCGACGATGAAGGCGAGGCAGGCACCGAGGAACAACAGCGTCCGCGGATCGAGCAGGCGGGCCAGCGCGCCGGGCCCAGTCGCCTGTTCGAGCGCGCGTTCCAGTGCGGAGGTTTTTGGGCCGGACTTGTTCGCCATCGCCGATCTGCCGTATCCGTCTTGTGCCGTTCAGCGCGTACCGGTATGGCCGAATCCGCCTGCCCCGCGCTGGCTGGCGGCGAATTCTTCCACTACCCGGAACTGCGCCCGCGCCACCGGCAGGAATACCAGCTGCGCAATGCGCTCACCCGGCGCAATGGTATAGGGCGCGTGCGCGCGGTTCCAGCACGAAATCATCAACGGGCCCTGGTAATCGGCATCGATCAAGCCGGTGAGGTTGCCGAGCACGATGCCGTGTTTGTGGCCGAGGCCCGAGCGCGGCAGGATCACCGCGCAATAATCCGGATCGCCGACATGGATGGCGATGCCGGTGGGAATCAGCGCGCTTTCGCCGGGCACGAGCGTCAGCGGCGCGTCCAGTGCCGCGCGCAAGTCCATGCCGGCCGATCCGGCCGTGGCGGGTGCGGGCAGGGGAATTTCCGTGCCGACGCGCGGATCGAGTATCTTCAATTCCACGGCTATCATCGGCGGCGCGCCCCGGGTTTGTTCGCCTTGGGCTTGCGCGCGCGCAACGCCACGATGCGTGCGAGCAGGGCTATCGCCAGATCGTGCTTGCTCGCCCTTGGCAACGCTTCCTCGCCACCCGCCCAGAGCAGGGTCAGTTCGTTGTCGTCGGCATCGAAGCCCGCGCCTTGGCCGACGCGGTTCGCGGCGATCAGGTCGAGTTTCTTGCGTTCGAGTTTGGCGCGCGCATGACGCTCGAGATTTTCGGTCTCCGCGGCAAACCCGACGACGAAAGGTTTCTTCTTCGACGCTGCCGCTTCCGCCACGATGTCCGGGTTTTCGGTCAACGCCAGCACCAGCGCCTTGCCGCTTTTCTTGAGTTTGTGCGGAGCCACGTCGGCGGGGCGATAGTCGCCGACCGCCGCGGCGGAAATGAAAATGTCGCATTGTGGAATTTGCCGCATCACCGCATCGCGCATCTGGCGGGCGTTGCGCACGTCCTCGCGCGTCACGCCCGCCGGCGTGGGCAGGTGCACGGGACCGGCAACGAGGTACACGGCCGCGCCTTGTTCGACGGCGGCCTGGGCGATCGCAAAACCCATGCGGCCGGAGCTGCGGTTGCTGATGAAACGCACCGGGTCGATGTCCTCGCAGGTCGGACCGGCACTGACCAGCACGCGCAGGCCGGTCAGCGGCTTCGGACCGTGCAGCGCGACGAGTTCCGCGACGATCTGGTGCGGTTCGAGGAGCCGGCCGGGGCCGGATTCCGGTTCGGCCATCGGCCCATCACCCGGACCGAGGATGGCGACGTCGCGGCGGCGCAGCGTTTGCACGTTCGCCTGCGTGGCTGCATGACTCCACATGCGCAGGTTCATTGCCGGCGCGACGGCGAGCGGCGCAGCACTGGCCAGGCACAGCGTGGTCAGCAGATCGTCGGCGATGCCATGCGCCAGGCGGGCGATGACGTCGGCGCTGGCTGGAGCGATGAGAATGCGTTGCGCCCAGCGCGCCAGCTCGATGTGTCCCATCGCCGCCTCGGCGGTTTCGTCCCAAAGACCACAGCGCACCGGATGCCCGGAAAGCGCCTGGAACGTCAGCGGCGTCACGAAACGCGCGGCGTTGGTGGTGAGCACGACCTGCACGTCCGCGCCCGCGTCGCGCAGACGCCGCGTCAGCTCGGCCGCCTTGTACGCGGCGATGCCGCCAGAGACGCCGAGCAGGATGCGCAGGTTGGCCAGCGACCGCTGAGGCATGCGGGAAAATTCCGACGCTACGAAAGGTCGTTAGCTTACCGGAATTCGCGGGTCCTCCGGCAGCACGAAATCCGTGCCGCGCTCACACTTCGGCCATGACGATACGCGACTGGCCCGAATCCGAACGTCCGCGCGAAAAACTGCTCGAACGCGGCGCGGCGGCACTTTCCGACGCCGAACTGCTGGCCCTGTTCATCGGCAGCGGCCGGCGCGGTGCGACCGCGGTGGACATCGGCCGCGAATTGCTCGTGCGCCACGGCAGCCTGAAAACCCTGCTCGAGCGCGACAGCGCCGCGCTGGCCGCCGAGCCCGGTCTCGGCACGGCCAAGTCCTGCCGCCTGCTCGCCGCCCTGGAACTGGGCCGCCGTTACCTCGCGTGCGATTTGCGCGAGCGCGAGTCACTGACGCATCCGTCTGCTTGCGCCGACTACCTGCGCGCACGCATCGGCGCTTATCCGTACGAGGTCTTTGCGTGCATCTTCCTCGACAACCGGCACCGCATCCTCGCCTTTGAGGAACTGTTCCGCGGCACCATTGACGGCGCCAGCGTGCACCCGCGCGAAGTGGTGCGGCGCTGCCTCGCGCACAACGCCGCAGCGGTTGTCCTCGCCCATAACCACCCATCCGGCGTGGCCGAACCGAGTCAGGCCGACCGTGCGATCACCGCCGAACTCAAGCGCGCGCTGGAAACCATCCAGGTACGCGTGCTCGATCACTTCATCATCGGCGCCGGGATGCCGACGTCGTTCGCGGCGAGGGGATTGCTTTGATATCGTTCGGGCTATACTCGGGTCGGGGAGGATGGTTGCACCGTGATTTTTCGTTATCCCACGGAGTTTCCCGCAGACGATGTCGAACGCCGCGTGCCGGATGCGGCGACGGCGCACGCGCTCGTGCGCGAACGCAGCCCGCAACTGCTCGATCTGCTCGCCTACCGACGCGAACGCTTCGCCCCGCTGATCGCCGCGCGTACCGACGATCCGCCGATCGCCGGCGCGGAGGACGCGGTGCTGATGGCGTACTGCCGGCTCGCGTTCCGACACGGCACCTGGGGCAATGATTTCCATGCGTATCACAACGAAGGCCACATCTTCGAGATTCTCGGTCCGCGCCTGGAGCGCCTGATCGATGCGATCGGCATCGGCTCGCTGAGCCTGCGCGACTGGTTCCTGCTCGCGCTGTTCGCCGCCGCCCACGATTTGCGCCAGCGCGAGACGCCGCAATTCGCCGCCGGCATCGGCAGCAACGAACGCGCCAGCATCGAGGAGACATTTCGCATCCTGCGCACTTGCGGATTCAGCGAGGCGCGCAACGCCGAAGTGTTCATCGGCATCGAACTGATGATCGCCGGGAGCACGTTCGATGCACGTCCGCCGCTGCCCGCGCTGGAATTGAACAGCGCCGAGGTCGTGGTCGAATCCGGCGGCGCGCTGGCGCAAAAGCTCGACGCCAAACTCGACAAACATGCGCCGGGCTGGCGCGCGGACGCGCGCATCGTGCACGCGCTGGATCTGACCCTGATCGCCGCTGACCTGGACACCGCCAACGTGGCCGAGGCGTTTTCGCTATTCATGGCCAGTGCCGAGCGCCTGTGCCTGGAACGCGAGATGCGCAGCCACCGCGATCCGGCCGGCGCCGCTTCGGCCCAGCCCATGCTGAACTTCCTCACCACCGGGCAGGAACATTATTTCTTCGACCTGCACCGCTTTAGCTCGGCGCAGGGTCGCACCGCGTTCGCCGCGGCCAAGCAGGCGAACATCCAGCCGATGCGCGATTTGTCCCGCGATCTGCGCGCCGCCGTGCCAGCGCCGGGCACGGGAAACGAGGTGCTGGCAGCGTTCCACGCGCTCGCGGAAAAAGTGCATTAGCGAAGCGGTCCAGCCTGAATTCGGCGTCGGAATGCGCTTTTCCACGGTGGATTTATACACAATGCTGCATTCGTCGCATTGTGCCAAATTGGCAAAATTTGTCACTGATTTGTTGCGATATTTCTTTCGTAATATCAATGGTATAGACGAACCCGGCCGATCCGGGCCCGCATTCGCGAAGAAATGGCATCAGCCGCGCAGTCTGCCGCCCCGGGCGATACACACAGAGTTATCCACAGGCTGGAAACCGCATTCTCATGCGGTTTTTTCGCGGCCGCTGCGTGCATGCGCATTCACGCCTTTGGTACAGGCGCCACGCCGACTACAATAGCGCGCGATCTTGCGGAAACCTCCTGCGTGAAAGACTCCCTGCACCAACTTGTCCTGCAGGCCATCGCGCGCCTGCGGGAGCAAGGCATATTGCCCGCCGATGCCGCTGCGACCTTCGTGATCGAACGCGCGCGCAACGCCGAGCATGGCGATTTCGCCACCAACGCCGCGCTGCTGCTGGCCAAGCACGCGCGCACGAATCCGCGCGCGCTCGCACAAGCGCTGGTCGCGGCACTGCCGCAAAATCCACAAATTGCAAAAGTGGAAATCGCCGGGCCCGGTTTCGTCAATTTCTTCCTCGCCCCGGCCGCGTATCATGCGCAAGTGCGGGACGCGCTCGATGCGGGTGCCGACTATGGCCGTAACGATTCGGGTGTGGGCAAGACCGCCGGCGTGGAATTCGTCTCGGCCAATCCGACCGGCCCGCTGCACGTCGGCCACGGCCGCAACGCCGCGATCGGTGATTGCATCGCGCGCGCGCTCGCCGCGAACGGCTGGAGTGTGAAGCGCGAGTTCTATTACAACGATGCCGGCGCTCAGATCACCAATCTGGCGATATCGGTGCAGGCACGTGCGCTCGGCAAAGGTCCGGATGACGCCGGCTGGCCCGAAGACGGCTATCGCGGCGAATACATCAAGGACGTCGCACAGGCCTATCTTGATGGCAGCAGCATTGAAATGGACGGCCAAACGATCGTTGGCGCGAAGGACGCGAACGATCTCGACGCGATCCGCCGCTTCGCGGTGGCGTACCTGCGGCGCGAGCAGAATGCGGATCTGGCCGCATTCGGCGTTCGCTTCGACGTCTATTTCCTCGAAAGCTCGCTCTACGTCGACGGCAAGGTGGACGAGACCGTGCGCGAACTCGTCGCCCACGGCCACACCTACGAGGAAGGCGGCGCGCTGTGGTTAAAGACCACCGATTTCGGCGACGACAAGGATCGCGTCATGCGCAAGTCGGACGGTAGCTACACCTATTTCGTGCCGGACGTCGCCTATCACCGCAGCAAATGGCAGCGCGGCTATGCGCGCGCGATCACCGTGCTCGGCTCCGACCACCACGGCTCGCTGGCCCGCGTCAAGGCGGGCTTGCAGGCACTCGATTGCGGCATCCCGCAAGGTTATCCCGACTACATGCTGTACCAGATGGTGACGGTGATGCGCGGCGGCGAGGAAGTGAAGCTGTCCAAACGCGCCGGCTCTTACGTCACCCTGCGCGACCTGATTGACGAGGTCGGCCGCGATGCAACGCGTTGGTTCCTGATCGCACGCAAGGCCGATTCACAGCTGGTGTTCGACATCGACCTGGCGCGTTCGCAGACCAACGACAATCCGGTCTACTACGTGCAGTACGCGCATGCTCGAGTGTGCAGCGTGATGCGCCAGCTGCGCGAACGCGGCCTCGAGTGGAATCGCGACAACGGCCTGGCCCATCTGACACGGCTGGACACGGCGCACGAGACTGCGTTGATGACGGAACTGTCACGTTATCCGGAAATCGTCGAGACTGCCGCGGCGAACCTGGAGCCGCATGTGATCGCGCAATACCTGCGCGAACTCGCGAACGCGCTGCACACCTACTACCACGCCCATCAATTCATCGTCGACGACGCCGATCTGCGCGACGCGCGCCTGGCCCTGATCGCGGCTGCGCGCCAGGTGCTGCGCAACGGCCTGGACCTGCTCGGCGTTTCGGCACCGGAGTCCATGTAATGGCAAGCAAACAGCAGGCGTATCGCGGCAATGAAAAACAGGGCTGGCCCGCCTGGGCATGGCTCGGCATTGGCGTGGTGCTGGGCATCGTCCTGGCCTTGCTCGCGCTGGTCCGCGACTGGGCGCCGCTGCTGCACAAGTCCAACCTGCCGCAACCGAATGCACAAGCCGTCGCGCCCAAGGCCAGCGATCAGGCCGTCGCGGATGCGGCCAAGTCCGCCACGCCGCCAAAGAAGAGCTTCGATTTCTATTCCGTGCTGCCGGAAATGGAAGTGGTGATCCCGGACGCCGAGCTTTCCGCCAAGGCCAAGGCCGAGCAGGCACGCCAGGCGCTCGCTGCCTCACAGGCGCAGGCACAACCGGCCGGCGCACCTGCGGGTGCGGCACCACCGGCACTCACCGAATCCGGCGGCGGTTACATGCTGCTCGCCGGTTCCTACAACGATGCGCACGCCGCAGACGAAGCGAAAGCGAGGCTCGCCATGCTCGGGCTCGTCGCCAAGGTGCAGCCGGTGACCATCAACGGCAAGACCTGGAACCGCATCCTGCTCGGACCCTACGCCGACGCCAGCGCGACCGAAGCGGCGAAAAAGGCGCTCGCCGACAACGGCGTGAAGGCGATTCCGATTTCGCAGCGTCCGGGGCAGTAGCCGGTTTCAGTTGCCGAATCCGTCGGCGAAAATCGTGTCGGTCTGCAGCAACAAGATGCGGCCATTCAGATCGACCACATACAGGTTGCCGTTCGCGTCGTCGCCAAACGACGAAGTATTACCGGCGTTGAGACCGGTCGCCGCGATTGTCCCGTTGCCGCCATCCCAGCTCGCGCCGCCGGGTGCGGCGTAGTAGATGTCGCCGCTGCAGTTGTCGCTGTAAAAATACGTGCCGCGCAGCGACTGGCTCGGGCCGCGATAGACATAGCCGCCGATCAATGCGCACAACCCTGACGAATGCGCGGCTTCGATCACCGGCGCAGTCGTGCTCGTCGTCGCCGGACAGGTGGTTCCCGTGCCCGAAGCCGAGTAGTAGTGTCGACCTTCGCACAGGTTCCAACCGTAATTTTTCCCGCCTGTGGACGGATACGCCTCGAAATCGACTTCCTCATACAGGTTTTGGCCGACGTCGCCGATGATCAGGTCGTGGGTCTGCGCATCGAAACTAAAACGGAACGGGTTGCGCAGGCCGTAGTCCCAGATTTCCGCGCACTGACTGGCCTGGTTGACGAATGGATTCGTCGCCGGGATTGCGTACTGCGCCGGCTGCCCCGCCGTCGCACCGCACATGTTCGCGCTGGCCGAAGCCGTGGTATGGCGCACGTCCAGGCGCATCATCTTGCCGAGCAGGTAATAGAACGGTCCTGTTCCGCTGGTGTTGCCACAAGTGCCTGGATTGCCATCTGCGGCCTTTTTCCAAAGGCATTGCGCGAAGCCGTTCGGATCGCCGCCGCTGCCGCCGTCGCCCATGCCCCAGTAAAGGTAACCGTCGCCGCCGAACAGGATGTTGCCGCCATTGTGGTTGCTGTAGATGTCCGGCACGCGCAGCACGATCTGGCTACTGCCCGCAAACGCGTTGGCCGCGGGGTTCGTGGCCACGTAGCGCGCGAGCACCTGGTCGGGTTGTGCACCAAGTTTCGGATCGGAACTTGGCGCGGTATACGTGATGTAAAACGTGCCGTTCGTGGCGAAGTCGGGATCGAAGGCGAGACCCAGTAATCCCTGCTCGCCGCAGCAGGTGACGGAAACCGTCAGGAAATTCTGCGACAGCGCATTGCCCTTCGTGTCGAATATCTTGATCGTGCCACCCTGCTGGACCACGAACAGGCGGTCGCTGCCGTCGTTCGGACTGCGCACGGCGACCGGACCGCTCAGGCCGGCGTTGCTGTCGACGATCACGTCGAGTTCGATGTCGGACGGCAACTGCGCCGCGACCGTGGCGGCGAAGAGCAGCGCAAGCAGGATCAGCCAACGAGAGTACATGCGCACCTCCGCATCGACGACGAATGCACGCATTCATACGCTGCTGCCGCGAAAAAATTTGTAGCCCGCGTCACAATGCCATCTGCGAGCGGCGGTGCAAGGCCGAATCGGCGTATCCTTGCGGCCCCGATTCCCTGCGGAAGACGCCATGACCGCCAAGACCATCCTAATCACCGGCGCCAGCGCTGGCTTCGGCGCCTCCACCGCGCAGCTTTTCGCCCGCGCCGGCTGGCGCGTGGTCGCCTGCGCGCGGCGCGGCGATCGCCTGCAACATCTCGCCGACGAATTCGGCGCGAGCGTGCACACGGCGGCGTTCGATGTCCGCGACGCGGCGGCGATGCAGACAGCACTCGACGCCTTGCCCGCGGAATTCCGCACCATCGACGTGCTGGTCAACAACGCCGGGCTCGCGCTCGGCACGGCAAAAGCGCCGCAATGCGATCTCGCGCAATGGCGGCAGATGATCGACACCAACATCACCGCGCTCGCCACGCTCACGCACAAGCTGTTGCCGACGCTGATCGAACGCCGCGGCACCATCGTCAACGTGAGTTCCATTTCCGCGAGCTATCCCTACACCGGCGGCAACGTCTACGGCGGCACCAAGGCTTTCGTCACCCAGTTCTCGCTGGGCCTGCGCTGCGACCTGCACGGCAGCGGCGTGCGCGTGACCTCGGTGGAGCCCGGCATGGCCGAAACCGAGTTCACGCTCGTGCGCACCGGCGGCGACCAGGCCGCGTCCGACAAGCTCTACGCCGGCGCGCACCCGATCACCGGTGACGACATCGCCCAGACGATCTGGTGGATCGCCAACCTGCCGCCGCACCTCAACGTCAACCGCATCGAGGTGATGCCGGTCAGCCAGTCGTTCGCGGGGTTCCAGGTGGCGCGGGACTGAAGCGTTCGCGGATCAGTTTTCGGCGAGATAGGTGTAACCGGTCAATCCCGCTTCCAGCGCTGCGCGGACGCGCTCGGCATCGCCGGCCGACAACTGCGCCGCCGCGATCTTGCCGCGATACGCTGCGCGCAGCTCATCCAGCTTGTAGCCGACGTAATCGAGCATCACGTCGGTGGTGTCGCCGCGCTTGACGTGCGAGAACGCATAGCCCGAATCGGTCAGGCGCACGTTCACCGCATCGGTGTCGCCGAACAGATTGTGGATGTCGCCGAGCGCCTCCTGGTACGCGCCGACGAGGAAGATGCCGAGCCGGTAGGGTTTTCCCGCTTGCGGTGAATGCAGCGGCAGGCTCACGTCCACGCCGTCGGCGTCGACGTAGGCGTCGATGCGCCCGTCGGAATCGCAGGTCAGGTCTGCGATCACGCCGCGGCGATCCGGCGCGCGATCCAGCCCCGTGATCGGCACGATCGGGAAAATCTGGTCGATCGCCCAGGCATCGGGAATCGACTCGAAGATCGAGAAATTCACGAAATACTTGTCGACGAGCTTCTCGTTCAATTCGTCCAGTGCCTGCCGGTGCGAACGCTCCTCGGGCTTGAGGCGGGATTTGAGGTCGTTGACGATGGCGTAGTACAGGTCATCCAGGCGCGCGCGCTGGCGCAAGGTGAGTTGGCCGAGCGCGAACAGCGCGTGGCCCTCGCTCCAGTGCTGCTGTGCCTCGTGGTAAAGCTCGATCACCGAGCGCGTGCCCAGTTCCGCATGGATTTCACGCAGGCGTCGCAGCACCGCGGGTTCGTCCGCGTCGGCGGGCGGCACCCGGCCTTCCGGCGCGCGCTCGATGTCGCTGACGTTGACCACGAGCACGGCATGGTGCGCGACCATCGCGCGGCCGGTTTCGCTGATGACGTGCGGCGCTTGCAGACCGTGCGTGGCGCAGGCTTCTGCCAATGGCTGCACAATGGTCGAAGCGTACTGGTCGAGTCCGTAGTTGACCGAGCAGGCGGAGCGTGAGCGCGTGCCTTCGTAATCCACGCCGAGGCCACCGCCGACGTCGACGTAGCCGATCGGCAATCCGAGTTGGCACAGTTCCACGAAATAGCGCGTCGCCTCGCGCATGCCGGCGGCGATGTCGCGCACGTTGGAAATCTGCGAACCCATGAACACGTGCAGCAATTGCAGCGCTTGCGCCAGGTTCGCCGCCTTGAGCGCATCGATCAGCGTCAAGAGTTGCCGCGGCGTCAGGCCGAACTTGGATTTCTCGCCGCCGGTGTTCTGCCACTTGCCGGCGCCGAGGCTGGTCAGGCGCATGCGCACGCCGAACAGCGGTTCGACGCCGAGTGCCTTCGCTTCTTCGAGCGCGGGTTGAAGCTCGGATGGTTTCTCGATCACGATGAACACGCGCAGGCCGAGCTTGCGCCCGATCAGCGCCAGACGCAGGTATTCGCGATCCTTGTAGCCATTGCACACGACGATGCTGCCCGGCTTGGCGAGCGCAAGCACGGCCATGAGCTCGGGCTTGGATCCCGCTTCCATGCCGAAACCGCCATCACCCGCACGTACCAGCTCGCTGACCACGCCGTGCTGCTGGTTGACCTTGACCGGATACACCGCGCTGTATCCGCCGGCGTAGTCCCATTCGCGCATCGCATTGGCGAATGCGCCCTGCAGGCGCGCGAGGCGATGCGTGAGGATGTCGGCGAAGCGCACGAGCAACGGCAGACGCGCGCCCTGCGAGCAGGCGCTGTCCACGATGTCCGGCAAGGCGATTGCGGGGCCATCCGCACCACGCGGGCACACGCTGAGGTGGCCGGCCTTGTCCACGTCGAAATAATTCTCGCCCCAATGCGCGATCGCATATTGCGTACGGGCGGCATCGGCGTTCCACGAATTCGTCATCGCCATTCTCCTGACAACGAGTTTGCGAACGTCGCAGCGGCGGGCCTTGACGAATGGAACACTCCGATCGGAAGCCTGCTACGCCGCGGGATCGAAGATGCGCCTATTGTAACGCCAGGCGTCGCGTCATGTTTGCAGCGCGGGGAACCTGTACAATCGCCGCCCGCTTCTTTCGCCCAACCCGGATCGGTCATGACGACGCAACAGCAACAGTGGTTCGACGAACGCCACGACTATGCCGGATCGTCCATCGGCTTTCGCGTCAATCAGAGACTGCACGCGGAGCAGACGCCGTTCCAGTCCATCGAGATCTGGGACACCACGGACTGGGGCAAGCTCATGGTCATCGACGGCTGCACCATGGTCACCACGCGCGACAATTTCCTGTACCACGAGATGATGTCGCATCCGGCGCTGTTCACGCATCCGCGCGCGCGCCGCGTCGTCATCATCGGCGGCGGCGACTGCGGCACGCTGCGCGAAGTGCTCAAGCACGACGAGGTGGAAAGCGCGATCCAGGTCGAGATCGACGAGCGCGTGACGCGGCTGGCGGAAAAATATTTCCCGGAATTGTGCGAATCCAACAACGATCCGCGCGCGCAACTGCTGTTCATCGACGGCATAAAGTGGATGGCCGAATGCGAGCCGGAGTCGCTCGACATCGTGATCGTTGACTCCACCGACCCGATCGGCCCGGCCGAAGGCCTGTTCAACGAGGCGTTCTACCGCTCCTGCCTGAAAGCGCTGCGCCACGGCGGCATCCTCGTGCAGCAAAGCGAATCCCCGCTCGCGCACCTGCCCCTGCTCAAGAACATCCGCAAGGCGATGAAGGGCGCGGGTTTCCAGGCCCTGCGCACGCTCACCTTCCCGCAACCGTGCTATCCGACCGGCTGGTGGAGTGCCACGCTCGCGCGCAAGGGCGTCGACCTCGAGGATTTCCGCGAACGCGGCGCCGAGATGAAGCAATTCCCGACGCGCTATTACAACGCGCAAATCCACAAGGCCGCGCTGGCAACGCCGGAATTCCTCAAGGAAGCGCTCGAAGATTGAGCGTCACGCTCACTTGCGCCAACGTGCCCAGATGCGCGCGGCGTAGAGATCCAGTCCATCGAGCCAGCGCGCGACGACCTGTGATTCGCCGGCGATCAGGGCTGCGCCGACGAGGCCGGTTAGCAATCCGGGGCCGGGCAGCACCAGCATGGCCAGGCCGGCCGCGAGCAGCAACAAGCCGCATCCCACCGCAAGCACGGTGCGCAACGCGTGCCGGCCCTCGCGCATGCGCGCGTTGTGCGCGCGAAAGCGCGCGCCGCGCGGCGCAGCGCGGAATCGTTGCCAGCGACGGCGAAATCCGTCGATCACGTCTTGCCCCCCTGAATCGGTATCGGCTTGGATGTATCCTGACCTTGCCGGATTCAAGAGGAACGCGCCATGAACCGTTTCGTTATCGCGCTCGCCGCCTTCTCCCTGACCTGCCTCGCCCATGCCGGCGACCGCATCAACGGCGCACCCTTCGCCACACGCTCGCCGGTACTGGCCACGCATGGCATGGTCGCGACCAGCGTGCCGCTGGCAACGCAGATCGGCCTTGAAGTGCTGCGCAAAGGCGGTACGGCCGTGGACGCCGCGATCGCCGCGAATGCGGCGCTCGGCCTGATGGAGCCGGTTTCCAACGGCGTCGGCGGCGATCTGTTCGCCATCGTCTGGGATGCGAAGACGAAAAAACTCTATGGTTACAACGGCTCGGGGCGCTCGCCGAAATCGCTCACGCTGAAGTGGTTTCAGGATCACGATTACAAGGCCGTGCCGCCGCTCGGGCCGCTGCCGGTGAACGTGCCCGGCGCCGTCGACGGCTGGTTCGCCCTGCACGACCGCTTCGGCAAGTTGCCGATGAAGGACGATCTCGCACCCGCGATCGCCTATGCGCGCGAAGGCTTCCCGGTCACGCAACTGATCGCGTACTACTGGAAACTCTCGGTGCCACGTCTTGCGAAATTTCCCGGCTACACCGAACAGATGACGCTGAACGGCCGCGCGCCGGCGGAGGGTGAGATCTGGAAGAACGCCAATCTCGCGAACACGCTCGAAGCCGTCGCCCGCGGCGGGCGCGACGCGTTCTACAAGGGCAAGATCGCGCACACCATCGCCGACTACATGAAGGCACAGGGCGGATTCCTTTCCTACGACGATCTCGCCAGCCATCACGGCGAATGGGTCGAACCGGTCTCCACGAATTACCGCGGCTACGATGTATGGGAATTGCCGCCGAATGGCCAGGGCATCGCCGCGCTGCAGATGCTCAATATCCTGGAAGGCTACGATTTCTCGAAAATCCCGTTCGACAGCACCGAACACGTGCACCTGTTCGTCGAGGCGAAAAAGCTCGCTTACGAGGATCGCGCGCATTTCTACGCGGATCCGGATTTCTACAAGGTGCCGCTGACGTGGTTGATCTCGAAAGACTACTCGGCGCAGCGACGCAAGCTCATTGCGCCGGATCGCGCGCTGCGCTCGGTCGATCCGGGCCAGGAACCGAAACTGCACGGCGACACGATTTATCTCACCACCGCCGACCAGTGGGGCAACATGGTGTCGCTGATCCAGTCGAATTATCGCGGCATGGGCTCGGGCATGACGCCGCCAGGACTCGGTTTCATCCTGCAGGATCGCGGTGAACTCTTCGTGCTCAAGGACGGCTACGCGAATACCTATGCGCCCGGCAAGCGACCGTTCCACACCATCATCCCGAGTTTCATCACGAAAGGCGGCAAGCCGTGGATCAGCTTCGGCGTGATGGGCGGCGACATGCAGCCGCAAGGCCACGTACAGATCGTGCAGAACCTGATCGACTGGCACATGAACCTGCAGGAAGCCGGCGACGCGCCGCGCATCCAGCACGAAGGCTCGACGTCGCCCGAGGGCCAGGAAACGGAAATGAAGGACGGCGGCTGGGTGGACCTGGAATCGGGATTCTCCTATTCGACCGTGCGCGGCCTGATGCAGATGGGCCACGACGTACGCTTCGCCAACGGCCCCTACGGCGGCTACCAGGCGATCGAGTGGGACGCGAAGAATCGCGTCTACATCGGCGCCTCGGAAGGTCGCAAGGACGGGCAGGCCGCAGGGTATTAAGCTCGCGCTTAGGCGCAGAAGTTACACTGCGCCTTCTGTTTCGCAAGGATTCTCCGCCATGCCGCGTTGTATACTTTTTGCCTTCGCTCTGATCGCCGCGCCAGCGTTCGCGCAACCGCTCGCGCCGGATGCGGGCAATCCGCCGCCGAGCCCGGAGATGCCGCCGGCACAGCTGCTGGCGCAGTTCCATCACGACGAGATCAACCTGCTCGCCCTGCGCGGCGATGCGCATTCGCTGCTCGCCGCCGCGCTGATGGCGCAGGGCGATGCCGGCGATCCCGCGCGACCGAAGGCGTTGCAAACACCGGCCCTGCTCGCCCGCGCGCAGAAGGCCGGCGATGCCGACGCACTGGTGTGGTGGGCTTCGGCAGCCCTCGACTGCCGCGGCAAGGCCAAATCGTGTCCGCGCGAGGAACTCCTGGCGCAACTGCAAAAGACCGATCCGGCCAACGCCGGCGCGTGGTTGTGGGCACTGCATCGGGGACAACAAACCGGGGCGAAGACGATGGCGCGCGCGGCCCTGACCAGCGCGGCGCAGTCTGTTCGCTTCGACGACTACTTCGGCGCACTGACCTCGCTTTTGTACGAGGCCTCGGGGATCCTCCCGGTCGGTGAAAACATCCTGAGTGCGAGCAGTCAGCCCGGTGTCAGCCCGTCCGGCTTCAAGCTGACCTATGCGGCAAGCATCGCCATCGCCCTGCCGCATCCGTACCTGGATGCCCTGGACGCGGCTTGCAAGAACGCTGCGGATGATTCCGGACTCGCGCAGGACTGTGTCGCCGTGGCGCAGAAACTCGCCGACAGCGGCAGCTTGTTCGCGCGCAGCGCCGGCGCGCGCCAGATCATGGAAATCGTGCCGTCCGGCAGCGTGCACGATGCGGCGGTCGCGCAGGCGCGCACGCTGGCGTGGCGCATGCGGGGCATCGGCTCCGTCGCCGATCGCCTCGCCAACGACAGCCGCGTGACCGGGCTGTACACGCAAGCCCTGCGCAGCGGCGGCCGTGAAATCGACGCGGTGGATGCCGTACTGCGCAGCCAGCGCATCGGGCTCGAACCACCGGCGGACTGGCAGCCGCCCGCGCCGAACGCGACGCCGGAACCCTAGGAAACCGCTGATTAACCGTAGCGAGCGATGAGGATTTGCGGGTCGCCGGAGCGCAGGAACCGGAGTTTACAGTCGAGTAAATGAGGATTCCGAGCACCGCCGGCACGCAAAGCTTCGAGCGCAGCAGGTTAATCGGGGTTTCCCTAGGTTCGCAAAAACCATATTCCCGTTGTACGCTTGGCCGACTTCGCTCATCCGGAGATACGCGCATGCGCAAGATTCTGGTGGCCAGTTCCAAGGGCGGTTGCGGCAAGACCACGATAGCGACGAACCTCGCCGCGCATTTTGCGCAGGATGGCAGGCGCACCGTGCTGGTGGATGCCGACCGCCAGGGCTCGAGCATGCACTGGGCGGAAAAGCGCGCAGGATTGCCCGCGCCCGTGCTGGCCCTGTCGGCGCTGCGCGATGGCTGGAGTGACAGGATCCCGCAGGACGCGCAGATCGTCGTCATCGATGGCCCCGCGGGTATCCGCAGCAACGAACTGGCCGAACTCGCGCACGACGTCGATGCGCTGCTGATTCCGCTGTTGCCCTCGCGCATCGACCTGGAGGCCAGCGAACATTTCCTGCAGGAAGTCGCGCGCCTGGGCCGGGTCAAGCGCGAATCCCTCGCCGTGGGCCTGGTCGCCAATCGGCTCAGGCCGTGGACGACCGCCTCGCAGGAAGCGGTCGAGGAGATCAAGCGCCTGCCGTTTCCGCTGGTGGCGCAACTGCGCGACACCCAGGGCTACGTGCTCATGGCCGGCCTGGGCAAAAGCATCTTCGATTACAACTCCGAAATCATCCGCGGCCACCAGGAAGACTGGGGCAGGCTGCTGCGCTGGGTCAAAAAACAAGGCTGAATGAAACGATGAAACGCGAGATCCTGCTGCTGCGCCATGCCCACGCCGAGAACGCCATGCCCGGACGCAGCGACAGCGAACGCAACCTGAGCCTGCGCGGGATCGCCGAAGCACGCGCCGCCGGACACTGGTTGCGCGAACAGGCCGCGTTGCCGGCGCGCGTGTTGTGCTCGCCCGCCGCGCGCGCGCGGCAGACGCTGGAACACGCGCTCGGCGATGTCGACGCACAGATCGAAGCGCGCATCTACGAGGCCACCGCCGGCGAACTCGACGCGCTGATCGACGAACACGCCGATGCGCCACGCCTGCTCCTGGTCGGTCACAATCCCGGCTTCGAAACCTTCGTCGCCCTGCTCGCGACAGGACAATCCGGCGATTTCCGCGGCATGCCGCCGGGCGGCATCGCGTGGTTCGAAGTCGACGGCGATGCCGAGCCCGGTGCCGGAACGCTGAAAGCCTTCTGGTCGCCGTAAGCGGACCTTCCATGTGCACGCTTCGGATACGGCTCTGGTTGCTGTGTCTGACGCTGAACTGTCTCGCCGCGCACGCGCAGACGTCGCGCCACGAAATCCTGCAACTGGATGCCACGCGCTCCCGGGCCGGATTCACGGTCAAGGTGCTGTGGTTGATCGGCGTGGGCGGCGAATTTGGCGCGGTCCAGGGCAGCCTGGACATCGACCGCTTCCGCGGCACCGCGCGCGTGGATGCGCACATCGCGGCCGACGACCTGCACATGCGCAGCGCACGCTACGAGACCTGGGCGAAATCGGCGGAATTCTTCGACGCGGAGCACTACCCGAAAATCCATTTCGCATCCGACGATTTCCCGCTCGTGCGCCTGCGCACTGGCGGCGCGCTCGATGGCATGCTGACGCTGCGCGGCATCGCCAAGCCGGTGCGCTTTCGCATCCTGCCCGCGGATTGCGCGCAACCGCTCGCCGGCGCCTGTGCCGTGCCTGTCGAAGGCAGCATCGAGCGCAGCGATTTCGGCATGCACTCGCGGCGTGGCACGCTGGCCGACAAGGTCGCCCTGCGCCTGCAGATTTTCGTGCTGCCGGCGCCGAGCCCGCCGACATGAGGCGTGCGCTGGCATTCCTCGTCTTCGTCGCGTTCATGCTCGGCGGCTGCGCGGTCGATCCGATCCATGCGCGCCGCGCCGCGGCTACCGCCGCCGCCGCGCAGGATCACGCGCTCACCTGCACCGCGGCTGACGCCTGCGCGATCGCCTCGCCGTACCAGGGCCTGGCCGACGCCGCGTTGCGCGAATCGCGCCCCGGCGCGCCGGTGCATTACGTCAACCTGCTCGACAACGGCGCCGATGCGCTGCTGCTGCGCGTCCACCTGATCCGCGCCGCGCACAAGAGCATCGATATCCAGACCTTCATCTTCGCCGAAGACGACGCCGGCTACCTCGTGCTCGACG
The DNA here is from genome assembly GCA_035712685.1 of Rudaea sp. Lineage (GTDB taxonomy): Bacteria > Pseudomonadota > Gammaproteobacteria > Xanthomonadales > Rhodanobacteraceae > Rudaea. The sequence continues at coordinate 17,403 of DASTAL010000326.1, forward strand.
AACTGGTCAAGGCGGCACAGCGTGGCGTCAAGGTGCGTGTGATCGTCGATCAGTTGTTTTCGCTCGACGACGTCGAACTGCTGGCGCAGCTTGCGCGTGCGCACGTGGACTTCGATCTGCGCGTGTACAACCCGACGTTCCACAAGGCGCGCACACCGCCACTGGATTTCGCCGCCGGCATCGTGTGCTGTTTCTTCCGGTTCAACCAGCGCATGCACAACAAGCTGTTCCTGGTCGACGACCGCATCGGCATCGCCGGCGGCCGCAATTACGAGAACCGCTATTTCGACTGGGACGACGAGTTCGACTATCGCGACCGCGACGTGCTCGTCGCAGGCCCGGCCGCGCGACAGATGGGCGCCTCGTTCGAACAATTCTGGCGCGACCGCCGCAGCGTGCCGCTGTCGCGCCTGCGCGACGTGTCCTCGCGCATCCTCGACGACGGCCTGAACGCACCGCATTACCCGCTGCATGCGTATCGCCATGGCGCGCGGGTGGAAGCGTTGTCGCGCTCGGCGAACGACGACGCCTACATCCGCGCGCACTTCGCGGACGCCGCGCTGCGCGTGGGCGAAGTGGAATACTTTTCCGACGCACCGGACAAGTTCGACGAGCCCGATCAACCCCGCGACGACGAGCTGAGCCGGCACATCCTGGGGCTGTTCCAGGACGCGCAATCCGAAATCGTCATGCAGACGCCGTACCTGGTGCTCAGCCGCACCGCGCAGCGCGTGTTCGCCGAACAACATCGCGCCAAACCGGCGCTGCGAATCATCGTTTCGACGAATTCACTCGCCGCGACCGATGCGTTTTACGTTTACGCGCTGTCGTACAAGCACAAGAAACGCTTTCTCAAGCTCGGCTTCCAGATCCACGAATTCAAGCCGTTTCCGCAAGAGGCCGCGGCACTGATCGCCGATTATGCCGCGCTCGGCGATGGCATCGAACCACAGCAGCGCTACCGCAAGTACGGCCGCGCCCCGCTGCGCGAACATGGCGTGCGCGTCGGCCTGCATGCCAAATCCATCGTCATCGACGGTGCGATCGCGCTGATCGGCTCGCACAATTTCGATCCGCGCTCGGACCACTACAACACCGAATCCGGATTCATCATCCACGACGTCGCGTTTGCACAAGCGCTGCGCGATTCGATACTGCGCGACTGCGCGCCCGCCAACGCCTGGACGATCGCGCGCCGCCAGGGCACGAACTGGCTCAGTCGCCTGAATCGCGCGATCGGCGATTTCTCGGCACGCCTGCCGCTGTTCGACCTGTGGCCGTATCGGTATGCGTCGAGCTTCGAGTTGAAGCCCGGCTGCAAGCCGCTGCCGCCGGGCGCGCCGGGTTTCTACGACTGCTACGCGGACGTGGGCGATTTCCCCCAGGTCGACCTTCCGCTCAAGACCATCTACACCCGCATCGTGACCGCTTTCGGCGCCGGGCTGCATTCGATTTTGTGAGCCAATTGACGTTATGGCCACGGCTGGCTAGGCTGCGCGTTCCATCAGCCATTTTCAGGACGCCGCCATGGCCCTTGAGTTTTCCATCGAGATCACCGACCAGGACCTGCCGTTTTTCATGGACGCGATCAAGCGCGCCGAGCAGCGTGCGGCCGGCAAGAGCGCGCAGCAGATCCTGGACGAGGCGGCGAAGACCTTTGCCGGCTCGCAGGCACAGCAGATGCCGGAATTCGTGCGCTCACGCCTGGCCTGCGTGGAAAACCTCGTCGCCATGGCCGCCGATGAAGGCTGGGGCCTTTCGCCCGAGGACAAGAGCCGCGTGGTTTCCGCGCTGACCTATTTTTCCGATCCGGAAGACCTGATCCCGGACAACGTGCCGGTGCTCGGCTTCCTCGACGACGCGATCATGATCGAGGTCGTGCAGGGCGTGCTCAAGCCCGAGATCGAGGCGTACAGCGATTTCTGCGATTACCGCAGCCAGGAAGCCGCCGCGCGCGGTGCCGACGCGGCCAAACTCGGTCGCGAGGAGTGGCTGGAGGACCGCCGCGCGGAATTGCAGGCGCGCATGCGCGGCCGGCGCCAGTCCTACGCGCCGAGCGGCAACTGGACGCCGCGCTTCAAGTTCACCTGAGGGCAACGCTCACGGCGCCTTGGCGGCGGGTTTCGCGTTGCGCAAACGCTGTGCGTTGATCCATGCGGCCACCATGTCCGCCTGCGGCGGCGGCGCGCCTGCCCAGCCGCTGGCATCGCCGTTCTGCATGTAGCTGGCAACGCGATCGTCGTAGTACACGTCCACGCGGTTGCGATCGTCACCGCGCGCCTGCACCACGTAGCGCGCCGGTTGCGGTCGCGGATCGAGAAAAATGCCGTTGAACGGCGTTCGGCAATAGTTCACGCCCAGAACATGCGCGAGCGATGCCGGGAGGTCGGATTGCTGAAACGGCGCATCCACGACCTTCGGCATGTCGACGGCACCGGCAACGACCATCGGGATGCGCGCGAAGGAGCGTTCGCCGAATTTCGCGTACTCCTCGCGATCGATCGGCGTCATGCTGTGGTGGTCGCCGGTGATCATGAGAATCCCATTGTCGAGGAATCCGCGGCGCGCCAGCGCATCGTGGAAATCGACGAGCTGGTCATCGACGTAGCGAAACGTGCCCGCCGGATCGATCTTGCCCGTGCGCGGATTGACGAACGGCGGATGGCTGCTTACGGTGAGCAGGACCGCGACGAACGGGCGCGGATCATGGCGACGATCCAGCCACTGCTCGAAGCGGCCGAACAGGGCCGCATCCTCGGCTGCGCCGAACTGCCAGCGCGGCATCCCCGCGTAGAACGCGTCTTCGCTTCCATCCACCGTGTCAAAGCGCAATTCGCGCAGCCATGCGCCGGTGTCGAGGAAAGCGAGGCTCTCGGTGGTGAAATGGGCCGCCTCGTAACCGGCGCGGTGGGCAATGCCCGGCAGCGTGTCTTCATCCGCACCGAACGCGCTGAGCGAATACCAGCCGTGGCCCGGCGGTATCAATGGCGGGCGGCCGGTGATGGCGGCAATTTCGCCGCCATCCGTGGTGAACCCGTTGGCATAAAAATGCGTGAAGTAATGGTTCGCACGCGCCAGCGCGTCCAGCCGTGGCAACCAGTCGTGCGGGCCGCCAAGCAACGCGCTTTGATACGCGGACAGCGACTCCGTGATCACGATGACGATGTTGCGACCGCTACGGGCACCCGTATCGCAAACTTGCGGCAGGTTGCTGACCGCATCCTGTACTTTACGCGAGAATTCGGCCGAGAATTTTCGCTCGCGGCCCTGCGGCATATTCACCTCGACCACGTTCTCCACGTATTCCGCGTGAACGTAGCGCAGCGGCATCCACATCGCGGTAAACCCGAATGCGGCGTAAAGTGCCGCCATCGCGAGAAGGATCTTCGCCTGCCGCGGCGAACGATCGCCTCTCGCGTTCAGGCCGGCCAACACCATCAGCACGAGCGCCGCACCTGCCGCATAGCCGATTCCGTTGGTGGAAAAAAATTGCGCGCGGGCAACACTCCATGCGGACGTCGCATCCGGGGAAAATCGCAGCAAATCCGCAATGTACAACCGCTGGTTGAACAAGCGCAGCAAAACCAGGTCCGTCGCCTGGGCCAATATTCCCACCGCGACGAATACCCTGCCGATCAGCGCGATCCAGCCCAGCGGCGACGTCGCGACAAAAGCGAGCACGGCGGTCATCGCGCAGAGCAGCCACGCATCGTGACCGAGGGCGGGAATCAGGAAGCAGCCCTGGCACGATGTGTAGGCGCTCGCCACGTGCTCGAGATACAACGCGCGCAGGACGCTGAGGCCGAGCGCCGTCAACGCAGCTATGAGCGTCCTCGGCCAGCGCGCCATGGATTCCCGCAGTTTTTTCACGCTTCCGCCCTACGGCCGCTCCACGATCGCGGTCACGCCCATGCCGCCGGCGGTGCAGATCGAGATCAGGCCGCGGCCCGAGCCTTTGTCCGCGAGCAGTTTCGCCATCGTCGCGACGAGGCGCGTGCCGGTCGCGGCGAACGGGTGGCCAAGCGCCAAGCTCGATCCGTTGACGTTCAACTTCGCCGGGTCGATGCTGCCCAGCGGCTTGTCGCGGCCGAGGCGGTTCTTGCAGTAGTCGGCGCTTTCCCATGCGCGCAGCGTGCACAGCACCTGCGCGGCGAATGCTTCATGGATTTCGTAGTAGTCGAAATCCTGCAGGGTCAATCCGGCGGCATCCAGCATGCGCGACACGGCGATGGTCGGCGCCATCAGCAAGCCCTCGCCGTGCACGAAATCCACCGCCGCGACCTTGGCATGCGTGAGATACGCCAGCGGCGTGATGCCGCGCTGGGCCGCCCAGGCATCGCTTGCGAGCAATGCAGCCGAAGCGCCGTCCGACAACGCCGTGGAGTTGCCCGCGGTCAGGGTGCCCTGCCCCGAGGTCTTGTCGAACGCGGGTTTGAGCGTTGCGAGCTTTTCCAGCGTCGTATCCGGGCGCAGGATGTTGTCGCGGTCCAGGCCGCGGAACGGCACGATCAGGTCGTTGAAGAAGCCGCGCGTATACGCCGCGGCGGCCTTCTGGTGGCTGGAGAGGGCAAACGCGTCCTGGTCCTGGCGCGAGATCTTCCATTCCTTCGCCATCAGCTCGCAGTGATCGCCCATCGACATGCCGGTGCGCGGCTCCATCACGCCGGGGAAGCTGGGCTTGAGCTCGGACAGCGAAAATCCGCTGACGGCCGTCTTGAACTTTTCCCACCCACCA
>DASTAL010000327.1:0-2601 GCA_035712685.1 Rudaea sp.
AGCCGGTCGCCGGCGATGGAATAGCCGTCCAGGTAATTTTCCAGCGTGCCGAAATCCGTGTGCTGCTCGACGAGTTGGCGCGTGAGGTCGCGCAGGCCGCCGCGCAAATCCGAGCGCGCGAACAATTCGCGCTCGGGAAACAGCGCCTGCTTGCGGCGCAGCGATTCGCGCCATTTGCGCATGAAATAGAACTCGTAGAACCATGGCGCTTCTTCGATGGAGCGCAAACCTTCGCGTGGACTGATCACCGGGCACACGGCGAACGTCCACGCCAGCGGGATATTCGCCGCCGGTGCGTGCAACGCCACGCGCAAGGCGAAATTGCCGCCCAGCGAGAACCCGCCGACGACCAGTGGGCGTGCCGGAAATCGCCGCGCGATTTCCGCTACCGCGCCGACGACTTCGTCGATGCGACAGGAGTGGAACAATTCCCGATTGAGATGGTGCGTCTGCCCGTGATCGCGAAAATTCAGGCGGAACACGTCGCAGCCTTCGGCCAGCAGGCGTGCGCCGGTGTGCAAAATGTAGTTCGACTGCGCGCTTCCTTCCCAGCCGTGCAGCAGCACGACCAATGCACGCGGTGCTGCACGCACGCTCTGCGCGGAATGGAATCCCTGCAGGCGGACGCCGTTGCCGCAATCGAGGATGCACTCGTCCGCGCTGTTCTCCAGCGTGGCATCGTCACGGCGGAACGCGGCGCGGCGCAGGAAGCTCGACGACAGCACCGATTGCACGTGCGCATTTCGCAGCAGCCACGGCGGATCGAACACGCCCGATTCAATCCGGCTTGAATCGGTCATGCGTCCTCGTGGCCCAAGGCCCGCGCGATCGCGGCACGCGCGGCTTCGGCGGTCTGGCGGCGGCCTTCGGCATTGAGTTCGACCGGATCAAGGAAGCGCACGTGAGCTTCTACGCCAGGGTCGCCGAGCAGGCGCACGACGTTCGCGAAGAAACTCTCCCCGTCCGCAAACGGCACGCGCAAATCCATCTTGCCGTCGCGGCCGTAGCTGATTGCAACCGGCTGCACGATCACCTGCGCATCGGCGGCGATCTGGAAAATGCGCGCGTGGAAGGTGCGCAAGCGATCGCCCGGACCGGTGCCACCTTCCGGGAACACGCCCACGGCCGTGCCGTTGCGCAGGCGCTCGATGGCCTGCTCGATGACTGCGCTCAGCGAATGCCCGCTGCCGCGGCGATGGAAAATCGTGCCGGCACGGCTCGCCAGCCAGCCGATCAGCGGCCAGCGCGCGATCTCGGCCTTGGCGACGAAACTCATCACGCGCTGGCTGTGCATCAGTTCGATGTCGAGCCACGAGACGTGGTTGGCGACGAACAGCACCGCGCCGGGCTGCGGTTCACCCACGCGCACAATGCGGAATCCGCAGCGGCGCACGATGCCGCCCGACCACCAGCGTTGCAGCCAGTGATCCAGGCGTTCGCCGCGCACGCTCGCCGTGCGCCCGATCGGACTGAACGCGAGCAGCGCGAGCGGCACGGCAACGACGACGTGGACGAAAACCCAGGGCGTGCGCCACAAGTAGCGCAACGGCCGCCGCCAGTCGCGGCGCGCCGGGGACAGGGATTCGACCGTGGAATGCATCGCCGCGATGTTAGCCGCATGCGCTTTTCGCCGCAATGCAGCATTACGATATTTTGCGCCCTATGCCGTCGCGCGCGGCACCACCGCCAATGTCAGGCGCGAAATGCAGACCAGGCGTTGGCCCTCGTCCTCGATACGGATTTCCCAGACCTGCGTGCTGCGGCCGATGTGCAGGGCGCGCGCGGTTCCGGTGACGTTGCCGGATTTCACGCCGCGCAAGTGGTTGGCGTTGATTTCGATACCGACCACGATCTCGCGCGCCGGATCGACCAGCATCATCCCGGCGGCGCTGCCTAGCGTTTCGGCGAGCGCCACGGAAGCGCCGCCATGCAGCAATCCATATGGCTGATGTGTGCGTGTGTCCACGGGCATGGTCGCACGCAGGAAATCGTCGCCGACCTCGGTGAAGACAATGCCGATCGCTTGCATCATCGTATCGCGGTTGAGCGCGTTGAACTGGTCGAGGGTAACGGGTTGCTTCCAGATAGCCATGCGGTTTCTCCCTGCCTTGCTCGCGCCAGCATAGCAACTTCGGCGACAATCGCCGGGTGGAATTCACCGTCACCCTGCAGGCTAGCGGCAAGCGCTTTGCCGTCGGCGCGGACGAGAGCGTGCTCGACGCCGCGCGCCGCGCGGGGCTGGCGCTGCCGTATTCGTGCCTTTCCGGCGTGTGCGGAAGCTGCAAGGCGACGCTGGTATCCGGCGATTGCCACTATCCGCACAATCCGCCGCGCGCCTTGAACGCGGCGGAAGTGGCGCACCGCCAGGTGCTGCTCTGCCAGGCCGTGCCGCGTTCAGACCTCACCGTCGCCGCGCGCGAGGTGGCCTCCGTCGCGGCCATGCCCAAGCGCGTGCTGGCACTGAAACTGATCGACAAGACCCTTCTTGCACCCGACGTGATGCGCCTGCGCCTGGCGCCGCCGCAAGGCGAATCGCTGAACCGCCTGCCCGGGCAATATCTCGACGTGTTGTTGCCCGGCGGCAAGCGCCGCGCGTTCTCG
>DASTAL010000328.1:0-2443 GCA_035712685.1 Rudaea sp.
GGCGGCCTGTTCGAGACCATCCTCGGCGAAGACGACGTGGTGATTTCCGACGCTCTCAACCATGCCTCGATCATCGACGGCATCCGCCTGTGCAAGGCCGAGCGCCGGCGCTACGCGAACAGCGACATGGCCGAACTCGAAAAGCACTTGCAGGAAACGCAAGGCAGGCGCACGCGCCTGATCGCCACCGACGGCGTGTTCTCGATGGACGGATTCATCGCCAGGCTCGACGAGATCGTCCGCCTCAAGGAAAAATACGACGCGCTGCTGATGGTCGACGATTCGCACGCGACCGGATTCGTCGGCCCGAGCGGACGCGGCTCGGCCGAGCTGTACGGCGTGCTGGACAAGGTCGATGTGTTCACGTCTACCCTCGGCAAGGCGCTCGGCGGCGGATCGGGCGGCTTCACGACCGGGCGGCGCGAGATCATCGACCTGCTGCGCCAGCGCTCGCGGCCGTATCTGTTCTCCAACACCCTGCCGCCGCCGCTCGTGGCCGCGTCGATCAAGGTGTTCGAGATGCTGTCCTCGGGTTCGGCGCTGCGCGACAAGGTCATGGACAACGCGCGTTATTTCCGCCAACGCATGACCGAAGCCGGTTTCGACATCAAGCCCGGCACGCATCCGATCGTGCCGGTGATGCTCTACGACGCCAAGCTTGCCCAGCAGTTCGCGAAAGACCTGCTCGACGAAGGCATCTACGTGATCGGCTTCTTCTTCCCCGTCGTCGCGCAGGGGCAGGCCCGCATCCGCACGCAGATGAGCGCCGCGCACACGCGCGAGCAGATCGACCGCGCCGTGGCGGCGTTCACGAAGGTGGGGAAGAAACTCGGTGTAATCGGCTGATCAAGTACGAGTCGCCACTGCCGCGCGCCGCGCAAGGCTCTCCGGCGGCCAATAGTGTTCGCGGTCGTAGTATTCCGGCATGGCCGGGACATCCGGCGGCAGTGTCACCCACGGCAGCTTGGTGGACGTGAAGATGTGGATGTCCGGCGCGACGCGGCACGCGCCGTCCAGCGTGCCCACGCGCACGAAACGGAAAGAAGGTCCGGCACCGGCGTAGGTGCTCCAGAGTGCGACCTTGCACCGGGGACAGCGCGAAATCATCTGGCCCTTGCCGCTGTTCGATGGTGTGTCGATGACCTCGACCTCGCCGTGCAGCAGCTCGACGCGATCGGCTTCGATGAGCGCGTTGAGTACGAATGCCGATCCCGTCTCGCGCTGGCACCAGGTGCAATGGCAGCAGTGCACGAACATCGGCGCCGCAGCCATGCGGAAGCGCACGTGGCGGCAGATGCAGCCACCTTCCATCGGAAAGATCGCATTCGACATGCTCGACTCCCGGCAACCTGCCGCATGATATGCGCGGCGCGCCGGTGACGTCACGCGGCGAATCGGTTACGCTGCGGACATCAATACGTCGGGGAGTGTGCCATGGCCGAGCATCGCATCGCACTGGACTGGTCGCGCAACGGCGGACCGTTCGAACGCGGCAACTACGCGAAAAACCATGTCATCCGTTTCGACGGCGGCCAGACCCTGCGCAATTCCTCCGCGCCCGGCGACTACGGCGGCGATGCTTCGGCAAGCAATCCCGAGGAACTGCTGCTCTCGGCCTTGTCGTCCTGCCACATGCTCACTTTCCTCGCCGTCGCGGCGAACCGCGGTTACGTCATCGACAGCTACCACGACGACGCCAGCGCCGAACTCGGCAAGAATGCCGATGGCAAGATGGCCGTGGTCAGCGCAACGCTCGCGCCGAAAGTGACGTTCTCCGGCGACAAGCGGCCCAATGCCGACGAATACGCGGCGCTGCAGGCCCGTGCGCATGCGGCCTGCTTCATCGCCAATTCGGTCAAGACCCAGGTCGAACTCAAGCTGTAACGCGTCGGCGTGGCTGGTAATGAAGGCGCCACGGCGGCGTCTTCACTCCATCGTCACCGCATCCGCCCGAAACTTGCCCGCATCGCAGGAGCGCCATGCGCATGAACTCCGTTTCCGACCATCACCAGCATCGTCCGCTGCACGCCGTCGCGCAGTGGTTCGACACCGACGCCGCCGCGCAGGACGACGGAGCGGATGCCGAGCGCATCGACTGGCTGCGCGTCGTGCCCTTCATCGCCATGCACCTGGCCTGCCTGGGCGTGATCTGGGTCGGGTTCTCCTGGACCGCCCTCGCCGTCGCCGCCGCGCTGTACGCGCTGCGCATGTTCGCGCTGACCGGTTTCTATCATCGCTATTTTTCCCACCGCGCTTTCAAGACGTCGCGCGGACTGCAATTCGTCTTCGCCGCGATCGGCGCCGCGTGCGTGCAGCGCGGACCGCTGTGGTGGGCCGCGCATCACCGCAACCACCACCGGCACGCGGACACCGAAGCCGACATTCACTCGCCGCTGCATCGCGGATTCCTGTGGAGCCACATGGGCTGGTTCCTGACTCCGCG
>DASTAL010000329.1:0-1580 GCA_035712685.1 Rudaea sp.
GAATGGTTGCCCCAGATGATCATCTTCTTCACATCGGAGTTGTGCGTGCCGGTCTTGTCCGCAAGCTGGCTCATGGCGCGGTTGTGGTCCAGGCGCACCATCGCGGTGAAGCAGTTCGGGTCCAGGTCCGGCGCGTTCTGCTGCGCGATCAAGGAATTCGTGTTCGCTGGATTGCCGACCACCAGCACCTTGACGCTGCGCCTGGCTTGCGCGTTCAGGGCCTTGCCCTGCGGCGAGAAGATCGCGCCGTTGGCCTCGAGCAGGTCCTTGCGCTCCATGCCCGCGCCGCGCGGACGCGCGCCGACGAGCAACGCGTAGTCGACGTCCTTGGCGGCGACGTTGACGTCGTCAGTGCAGACGATGCCGGCAAGCAGCGGAAACGCGCAGTCGTTCAATTCCATCGCCACGCCATTGAGCGCGGGCAGCGCGGGCGTGATCTCGAGCAGGTGCAGGATGACGGGCTGGTCCTTGCCGAGCATGTCGCCGGCGGCGATGCGGAACAGCAGCGCATAGCCGATCTGGCCAGCGGCGCCGGTGACGAGGACGCGAACGGGTGTTTTCATGGCGAAACTCCTTTATTTCAATTCGGCAAAAAACCCGCGGATCCGCTCGAGGCCTTCAGTCACTTCTGCCTGCTTGCAGGTGTACGAGATGCGCAACGCGCGTGGCTCGCCGAAGGCCGAGCCTGGCACGCAGGCCACGCCCTTGGCGTCGAGCAGTGCGGCGCAGAAGTCCACGTCGTTGGCGATGCGCTTGCCGTCATGAGACTTGCCGAACGCACAGGAAATATCCGGGAACACGTAGAACGCGCCTTGCGGGCGCGGACACTTCACACCCGGAATCGACAGCAGTGCGGACATCACCTCGTCGCGACGCGTGGAAAAGTCCTTGCATTTGGCGGCAGTGATGTCCTGCGGGCCGCTGAGCGCCGCCACGCCGGCGGCGGTGACGACTTCCGGAAGATTGGTTATGTGGTTGGAATTGAGCGTGACCAGCGCATTCGCCAGTTTTTCCGGCGCGGCGACGAAACCCACGCGCCAGCCCGGCATGCCGTAGGTCTTGGACAACGAATCGACGATCGCGGTGCGCTCGCGCAGTTCCGGCCGGAAGTTGACGACGTTGTGATAGCCCACGCCGTCGAACACCATGCGGTTGTAGATGTCGTCGGCGATGATCCAGGTATCCGGATGCTTGACCAGCACGTCAGCAATGGCGGCGATCTCGTCGCGCGTGTAGACCATGCCGGTTGGATTCGACGGATTGTTGAACAGGAAAACTTTCGGCTTGCTCGCCAGTGCTTTGTCGAGCTGCGCCGGCATGAGCTTGTAGTTCTGCTCCGGCGGGCACGGCAGCAGGGTGATCTTGGCGCCGAGGATCTCGGCGATGTCCATGTAGCTCGTCCAGTACGGCGTCGGGAACACGATCTCGTCGCCCGGATCGAGCAACGCCTCGGCCAGGTTGTACAGCACTTGCTTGGCGCCGATGCCGGTGGCGAGATTGGCGCGCGTGTAACCGGACAGTCCGCTGTCCTTCAGGTGCGCAAGGAAGGCATCGAGCAAGTCGTCGCGGCCGCGATTGGA
>DASTAL010000330.1:0-2243 GCA_035712685.1 Rudaea sp.
CCCACGGCGAGCAGGGTCAGCGGATGCATGGCTTCGTCCATGCGCAGGCCTTCGCGATAGGGCCAGTCGAGCACCGGGTACGCGAGGCCCGGCATCTGCGCCGGTCGTTCGATCGTGGTGAAGGCGACGTATTTTGCCGAGGCCAGCGGTTTGAAACGCTTGAGCAGATCGGCGAGCGGAAAACCGGCCCAGGGAATCACCATCGACCAGCCCTCGACGCAACGCATGCGGTAGATGCGTTCTTCCAGCGCCTGGCCCTTGAGCATGTCATCAAGCGTGAAGCGTCCGGTTTTTTCGGCCAGGCCGGCGATTTCCACGCTCCACGGCCGCGGCTGGAAAGCGCCGGAACGGGCGGCCGGATCGCCCTTGCCGGTGCCGAACTCGTAGAAATTGTTGTAGTGCGTGGCGTCCTGGAAAGTGGTTCGCACCGCGCCGTCCGCGTCGTCGAGGCGGCGGGTGACGGCCAGCGGCGTGCCCGGGACGCTCGTTTCCGGTACCACGGGCGCGGGAGGCGCGGCCTCCGAACCGCAGCCCGCGGCGAGGGCGGTTGCGCCGAGTCCCAGCAGTTTCAAGACTTCGCGACGGCGGCGGTAAACCGGTTCCGGTGTTATCGCCGATGCCGGCAGGCTTTTGGATGGATATCAACGCATGGGTTTTCCCGATTATGCCCACAAGACCGGCGATCGCACGGGAAACTTCCAGGCAAGCCGCCTGGCACTTGACCAGCATGCGCATTTGCCGCGATATACTCGACCGAGAAAATCCGCGGTGCCGTTGGAACGGGGGACATGAATCTCGCCAGTGCGTTCCGTTTCTCGTCCAGCCTCGTCGCCGTTCTGGACGCCGGGGACGGGCGCATTGTGGACGTGAATCCCGCCTTCGAGAGCGAGTTGGGCTATCGCCGCACGGAGATCATCGGGCGCAGCCCGATGGAGTTTGCGTTTTGGCGGGATTTACAAACCCGCGCGGCGATCTGGGCGCACTTGCGCAGCGAACACCGGGTCTGCGGCGAGCGCGTCGTGTTCCGCAACCATGCCGGCGTTGAATACGAGGCGGATTTGTACGCCGAGTTTTTCGAGCATGACGGCCGGCGTCTGGTCCTGGCGGTACTGCAGCGTTTCGCTCCGGTCGGTGAGCACGCGACCTTCGCTGACCCCGATCCCGGCAGTTACCGGTCCCTGTTCATGTCCAGCGCGGAAGGTTTCTACCGCAGCCTTCCCGAGGGCGGGCTGATCGACGTGAACCCCGCCTTGGCGCGCATCTTCGGTTATGAATCGCCGGCGCAAATGCTGAGCGAAGCGCATGACCGGCGCGCACGCGATCTTTATGCGGATCCGGCTGTCGCCGCATCCCTGATCGAACGCCTGCACGCGGAGGGGCATTTCGAGAATCAGCGTGTGCAGGTCCGCCGCCGCGACGGCACCGTGGTGTGGATTTCGGAAAATTCGCGCTGCGTGCGCGACGGCGAAGGCCATCTGCTGTTTTATGAAGGCTCGATCATGGACATCGGCGCGCAGGTCGAGGCGGAGCAGCGCCTGCGCCAGTCCGAGAACATGTACCGCACGCTCGTCGACAGCAGCCACGACGGCGTGTTCCTGATCCGGCACGACGGCACCATCGGTTTCATCAACGAGGCGATGGCGCAGACCTTGGGTTACCGTGCCGAGGAACTGATCGGCACCAGCTACCTCAAGCTCATCGCGCCCGAGGCTTTGGCCGAACAGATGGTCCGCCGCAACGAACGCGCGGCCGGTTCGTATGCGGTGCAAACCTACGACACGGTGATGATCCGCAAGGACGGCACGCGCCGCCTGCTGCACGTGCATGCTGGTGCGGTCGATTACGAAGGCGAAGTGGCCAGTACCGGAACCGCGCGCGACGTTACCGAGGAGCATCGCCAGCGCCAGGCGCTGGAATGGGCCGAGCGCACTTATCGCGAGCTGTTCCAGAACGCGGTGTCGGGCATGTTTCGCTCGCAACTCGACGGTCGCATTGTTGCCGCCAACGACGCCTTCGCGCACATCTTGGGCTATGCCGACGCCGCGGAACTGCTCGGGTCGGGACGCGGCATCGGCGACTTCTATGCGAATCCCGACAGCCGCAAGTACGTATTGGCGCAGCTCGCCGCAAGCCGCGAGCCGGTAACATTCGAATTCGATGCGCGGCGCAAGGATGGCAGCCTCGTGCCGACCGAGGTCCGCGCGCAGGCGATCCGCGACAGCGAGGGCAGGATCCTGTGGACC
>DASTAL010000331.1:0-1472 GCA_035712685.1 Rudaea sp.
GACATCCTGCTCTCGACCCAACTCGGCGCGGACCAGCGCGACTATCTGCAAACCGCGTACAAGTCGGCGCGCGAATTGCTGCGCATCGTCGACGATATCCTCGACTATTCCAAGATCGAGGCGAACAAGCTCGAACTCGAGAACGTCGGCCTCAACCTGCGTGAGCTGCTCGAAGCGGTGCATCGGCTGCTGGCGAAGTCCGCCGAAGCCAAGGGCCTGACCTTCAACGTCGCGATCGAACCCGGCGTGCGCCTGGCCGTGCGCGGTGATCCCACGCGCCTGCGCCAGGTGCTCACGAACCTGGTCAGCAACGCGATCAAGTTCACTGCGCGCGGCTCGGTGCAGATCCACGTCAGCAAGCGCGGCGAGACGCGCACGCATCACGAGATTCTGTTCGCGGTCAAGGATACGGGCGTCGGCATCGCGCCAGACGCCGCGGCAAAACTGTTCCAGCCGTTCTCCCAGGCCGATGCCTCGACCACGCGCATCCACGGCGGCACCGGATTGGGCCTCGTCATCTGCAAGCGCATCGTCGACCTGATGCACGGCAAGATCGGCGTGCGTTCCGAACCCGGCAAGGGTTCGATGTTCTGGTTCAGCGTGCCGTTGGCCAAGGCGCTCGGCGACGTCGCCGGCGTGCGCCGCGACCTGCACGGCGCACGCGCGCTGGTGCTGTGCACCGATGCCGCACTGATGCGCCGGCTGACCAGCCAGATGGCGGCCTGGGGCGTGACCTTCCAGCAGACCGCGGCCGCACCGGACGCGCTCGGCAAGTTGCGCTCGGCGGCGAACATGGGCGAATCCTGGGCTTACGACCTGCTGATCGTGGACAGCGCGGCGATTCCGGCCACCGCCGCCGCCGGCCTTTTGCGCAATATGGTGCGCGAACCGGCACTCAACCGCGTGCATTGCGCGCTGTTGACCGGCGCGGAACCCGCGCCCGTGGAATGGGCGAACGAGGCGCGTGCCGCAACCCTTTCACGCGAGGCCGGCGAAGGCGAACAGCGCGCCGCCCTGCTCAAGCTGCTCGGCGCCAGCGAAGCCGCGGAGAAATTCGCGCCGCCCGAAGAAGCCGCGCCGCTGGTGCAGATCGAAGCCGCGCCCGCCACGACCCAGCCGCTCGCCGGGCACGCACTGCTGGTCGAAGACAATCCGGTCAACCGCCAGGTCGCGCAGCGCCTGCTCACCCTGCTCGGCCTGAGTTTCGCGGTTGCCGAGAACGGCAAGGAAGCGCTCGATGCGCTCGAGCGCGATGCCTTCGACGTTGTCCTGCTCGATTGCCAGATGCCGGTGATGGACGGCTATACAGCCGTACGCATCCTGCGCCAGAGCGAAGCCGCGAAATCGTCGAAACACATGCCGGTGATCGCGATGACCGCGAACGCGATGGCCGGCGACCGCGAGAAATGCCTGCGCGCCGGCATGGACGACTACCTGTCCAAGCCGCTCAACCGCGCCCTGCTCGAACAAAC